>JABMQR010000295.1 GCA_013202335.1 Bacteroidota bacterium | reverse complement strand
CTCTTCTCGTTCTTGCTTACTTAAAGTAACCCGGTATCGTGGTGGCATATCAACCTCCTTGTATTGTTACTTTTTAGTATAGCATATTTCTTATTTATGCGAAACATTAAGTGTTACATGATACTAGTTGGAATTGTAGCCAAGGGGGGGGATTGTTTAGGCAGTAAAATCTTTGTTAAAATGAGATAATTTCAAAAATTCTCAAATAGCTATGTCCAATGATTAAAAGCCTTAATTTCTATTGACACCTGTGCAGGATGCAAAAAAGGAAAAAAAACTATGGCAGATTATTCACTCGAACAGGTCGGAGAAAACACCTACTTTATCCCATCTCCGGTTAATATCGGTATGTATATCCAAAATGATTCAGTACACCTCATAGACAGTGGTGGAGATAAAGATGCGGGAAGGAAAATAAGCAGACTTTTAGTAGACCGCGGGTGGTCTTTAGAGATGATTTGCAATACTCACTCAAACGCCGATCATATTGGCGGCAATAACTATCTGCAAAAAAAATATAGTTGCAGAATTGGTGCATCAGAGAAAGAGAAACCCTTTATTGAATTTCCGGAGTTTGAACCGGCATTTCTCTGGGGCGGGTATCCACATGCAAAAATAGAGAATAAATTTCTCATGGCACAACCGTCAGTTGTTACCGATATTCTTTGTTCTGGTTCTGATCTGCAGCCTCCGGGACTTTCGGTTGTTGATTTGCCGGGACATTTTATTCAAATGATTGGTTATAAAACTCCGGATGATATATTTTTTATTGCTGACTCACTATTTCCTGAACATATTATAGAGAAGTATCATATTTGTTATGTATATGATGTGGGTAAATTCCTTGAAACTATTAATTTTCTGAAATCGTACAAGGCTGCACTTTTTATCCCATCCCATGGAACTAAGAGTGATAATATAGAACAATTAGCTGATCTTAATGAAAAAAAAGTCCATGAAATAAGTCAGTTGATTTGTGAAATTTGTGATAACCCCAAATCTCCTGATGAAATAATTGCATTAGTTTGTGCACATTATAAATTGGAGATGAGTGCAGCACAGTATGTATTAATGGGAAGTACCGTGAAATCCTATATTGGATATCTCCAGAAACAACAAAGATTATCAGGGATAATTACTGATAATTTGATGAAATGGATAACACAATAGTTGTTTTATTCAATGAAAACCCCAATTTATGCATTTAATCTTTCTCCCTGCTGGATTTTGTGATAAAATTCCACTAATATGTCCAAAATATACTGAATTCTTTTATGGGGGAATAAGATGAAAAAAGTTATATTAATTTTACTGCTTTTAACAACAATTATTGTAATGGTTCCAGCTGTGAGTTTTACACAGGAAGTTATAGATTCTCAGAGGATGGATCTGGATCTTGAAATTTCAAATAGTCAGTTTTTTGAAATAAGCATTACCCCGGCAGTTACATTTGATATTAACTTTAATCCGGATATTATTTTCGAAACGAGAACTGTTTCTCAGGATTCTGAGAATTTTCTCACTATTCTTGTTGAACCAGATATAACATACGATAATACAGGTACTTTTAGTCTAAATGCAAGTGTTACCGGCGTGTATGGAACTCAAATTTATTTTACTCCGGATTCAACTTTTCCGGTTGGTCTTGAAATAGTTCCCGATGCTGAAGTTGTGTATTCAAACATTTCCGGTTTAGATTTAGATGCTGGATTATATCTTGCATTTCTTGGTGGGAGGGTGGTAAATCAGGGACTTCTTCTGGATGCCAAAATTCTTTCAGATGCTTTGGGAACTGCCGTGGCAGATGATGTACTCCGGAAAATAGCAGTAGTAATTGCGTCATTTTATGAACTAAACGGAAATGAACCTGATGTTCAGGTAGAACAGCTTGCTTCTGATCTTGCCGTTTTACTTGGTATGGTTGGACAGGAATTGAGAGTTTATAATGCATACCAGCAAGTTCTGGGCCACAGAAGCACCAGAGTCGGCAGAGATAAAGATGCTAATACCGGCTTTCAATTTAAAATAGGTTTTCAGACTGATTTTTCACTTGCAACCACCAATTTGCGGGTACTCACATTACCGGAGTTAACCTTTGCCGGAAATTTTGGCGATACAGTTTGGTTTGATATTCATACTGCCATTGGGCTTCCCTCAGTAAATTATACCTTTGGCGGTTCAACTCCTGATTTTTTTAGTCTTGATCAAATGGATGGTATGATCTCTGCTGATTTAAACTGGTTCATTTCACCTGTTTTATCATTGAATTTTGGAACTGATGCATTGTTTATTGATTTTATTAGTGATCCTGCTGATATGGCGACTCCTACACCGGAGACCTTTGTCACCTCTACACTCGCTTTTGAGTATGGTGTTACAGATTCGCTTAGTTTGGAAATTGAGATACCTGTAAATCTTGTCCCAACAGTTGATGCCGACTTAGGTATCTATATATCATGGGATATTCTATAAAGTTTTTAGATATTTTTTAGTACATGAAACATTGCGGGTCATGCAAAGAGTATGACTTGCAGTTATTTTTATAGAAATTGGTAAATAACTCGAATTTACGATTGACAGCACTAAAAAACCATGTTTGAATAGACAAAGCAATTTCGCAAAGAATTCAGGGGAGGATTTTTTATGAACAGTAACATTATGAATTTTTCACCTGAAGTTTGGGGATTGCTGTGTACTGAACCTGTCTAGAAACCAAAGATCATACACAATCATAAAATCCCGCTTTAGAAAATCCTGTTAAGGGGTTTATTTGTCGGTTTCTGCATGTGCAGAAATGGAATTAAAGGCAAATGGTAAGTATTTGCTGCCCGCAGGCTTTTACAGTCTGCCAAATGTATATTGGAATTATGAAAAATACAGAAACAAATGAAACAAACAACAATAATACAAGTATCTGGAATTGGATGAAAGGTTCCAGACTTCTCTATCTCTTTGGAATCATTTCAATAGGTTTATCAACACTAATTATGATGGCAAGACCGCTGATTCTTACCTATACCCTGGATACTGTTCTTGGTGAACAGGAATCAACCCTTCCGGAATGGTTTACCCGAATCCTTCATCTGGAGACGGCTGGCGGCAGGATTACTGAGCTCCTCTGGAATGCCTCTATATTTTTGCTGCTGACTATTGTTGGTGGATATTTTATGTACCTTAAGGGGATCTTCTCTGCCAGGGCTGCTGAAAAATCAGCTATGAAAATGCGTAACCAATTGTATGAACACCTGCAGAGCAAATCGTATGAATATCATGTAAAAGTGGAATCAGGTGATATTATGCAACGCTGCACCTCAGATGTTGAGACTGTCAGGGTGTTTTTTGCCGGACAACTAACAGAAATAGGGCGGGCATTTTTTATTTTAGGCATAGGGTCAGTGATAATGGTTGAGTTGAATGTAAAAATGATGTTTATCGCTTTGGCTCTCATGCCCATTATTTTTCTATTTTCATTTTATTTTTTTAAGAAGGTGAGAAAGAAATTTAAAGAAGTTGATGAGGCGGAGGGTGTCCTTTCTAATGTAATACAGGAAAACCTGACTGGAATTCGTGTGGTGCGGGCATTTGCCCGACAGGAATTTGAGATAGCTAAGTATGAGAAGAAAAACAGTGCATTTAGGGAGCGAATTTGTGAACTGCTCAGGATACTTGCATCATACTGGGCTGTCTCTGACTGGATATGTCTCATGCAGATATCCCTTGTAATTATTATCGGTGGCTACTGGGCAGCAACGGGTGTCATAACACTTGGAATGTATATAGCATTTATCGCCTATGTTGAGCGCCTGCTTTGGCCGATACGTCAGATGGGACGGATATTGACTGATATGGGTAAAATGTTTGTTGCCAGAGATAGAATAGGAAAAGTTCTAAAAGACGAAGATGAGTTTACGCAGAAGAGTTCTCTTGAGCCGCAGATAAATGGGAAAGTAGAGTTCAAAGATGTTTCATTCTTCTATGAAAAGCAGCATCAGATACTGAAAAATATTAATTTTACCGTTGAACCTGGTGAAACTATAGCTATTCTTGGACCGACGGGTTCAGGAAAATCAACGCTCGTTCACCTGTTAGCCAGATTATACGAGCCTACTGATGGAGAAATTCTTATAGATGGAGTGCCAATCAGGGATATTAATAAGAAGCACCTTAGAGAAAACGTTGGAATAGTTTTGCAGGAACCATTTCTCTTTAACAGATCAGTTAAGGATAATATTTCTCTTGCACACAAAAAAGCCAGTGATGAAGATATTTTCGAGACTGCAGCAACAGCAGCTGTACACTCCGTTATAATGAAGTTTGATAAAAAATATGAAACTGAAGTAGGCGAGGGTGGGGTTACACTCTCAGGGGGGCAGAAACAGAGAATTGCAATTGCGAGAATTCTTATAAAAAACCCGCCTGTACTCATTTTCGATGATTCCTTAAGTGCTGTTGATACAATAACTGATGAATCAATTAGAAGATCTTTGAAAAAACGTGGGAAAAAGTCAACAACGTTTATCATATCGCACAGAATTACAACTCTTTCTGAGGCTGATAAAATTATTGTACTTGAAGATGGATCAATCTCGGATATCGGATCTCATAATGAGCTGATACGACGTGAAGGATTATATAAACGAATATGGAGTATTCAATCTGCCGTATCAAATAACGGTGAGATTGCAGGAACTGCCTCGGGGGAGGTGATAGTATGAACGAAAATGTAAAGCATCAGGAAGAAGATTTTACCGGAAAAAAAATTGAGTGGAAAATGTGGAAAAGCATTTTTGGCTATGCTGCAGGTATAAAGAAAAAAATATATTTATTGATCTCTCTACTTATGCTCTTAGCTGTGGTTGATGCAGTTATGCCGTATTTAACCGGCTGGATTATTGATAATATTATCATACCGAACAATTTGAAACTTTTGCCAGGTTATTCCATTGTTCTGGTGGTTATATTTACTTTGCAGGCAATTTTTATATGGAAATTCATAGAATTGGCCGGTGTCATTGAATCCCGGATGCGGTATGAAATTGGAAAACATGCTTTTGGAAAGATTCAAAAACTGACATTCAGTTATTTTGACAAAACTCCTGTTGGGTGGTTAATGGCCCGGATGACCTCTGATATTAGAAAACTTGGGGAGATTCTCACCTGGGGCATGGTTGATATATCATGGGGAGTTACTCTCATGATTCTCCTTGCTGTTTTAATGTTTGTGGTAAATTGGCAGCTTGCTCTTGTAGCATTTGGGATTGTTCCAATTCTTGTGGGAATAAGTTATCTTTTCCAACGAGAAATATTAAAACGTTTTAGAATTGTGAGAAATATAAACTCACGGGTTACCGGAGGATTTAATGAGGGAATTCGTGGAGCAAAGACAACAAAGACACTGGTAAGGGAGAGTGAAAATTTCCGTGAATTTAGTCAGCTTACCGGTAAAATGAGCACTGTATCAATAAAAGCAGCCAGAATCTCCTCAATATACCTCCCATTTGTCCTTATTATGGGAAGTATCGGTACTGCTCTGGCTCTCTGGCGAGGCGGGGCAACTATGACTGCAGCGGGAATAACGTATGGTGAACTGGTCTTTTTTATTCTTTGTACTACCCGGTTTTTTGATCCGGTCATTGAAGTCTCCCGTGTGATTGCCCAGTTCCAGTATGCCCAGGCATCTGCTGAACGTATTATCTCATTGATAGATACAAATCCTGATATTCATGATACAGGAACTTTGCATATTCCTTTAAAAGGAGATGTAGAGTTTGACAATGTATCATTCCAGTATGTTGAGAACGAGGGAGTACTGAAAGATTTTTCTCTCAAGGTTGAAGCAGGTAAGACTATTGCTTTAGTAGGTGAAACAGGATCCGGAAAAAGTACGATAGTTAATCTTATATGCAGATTCTATGAACCGGTATCCGGTTTAATCAGGATAGATGGAAAAGATTATCGTGAATACAGCATGGAATCTCTTCAATCTCAGTTAGGATATGTGCTTCAGGCTCCCCATCTTTTCAGCGGCAGTATCAGAGAAAATATACGTTACGGGCGGCTGGATGCTACTGATGCAGAGGTGGAAACAGCTGCTGAGATGGTCAATGCACACCTGTTTGTCGGGAAGTTTGAGGCTGGTTATGATACAGAAGTAGGGGAAGGGGGTGCTATGCTTTCGACCGGTGAAAAGCAGTTGATCTCTTTTGCGCGAGCTTTACTGGCTCAGCCTTCGATTTTTGTGCTGGATGAAGCAACCTCATCAGTCGATACAGAAAAAGAAATACTTATTCAACATGCTATTGAAACAGTACTTAAGAACCGTACCAGTTTTATCATAGCACACCGATTATCGACTATTAGAAATGCAGACAGAATTCTTGTTCTGGATGAGGGAAAGGTACTTGAATCAGGAACCCATTCAGAGCTGATGGAAAAAGATGGTCATTACTGCAATTTATATACCCGGCAATTTAGAGAAGAACTTGAGGAAGATATACTTAAGATGTAATTAGGATGGAAAGATTCTCATGGTTAAAACTGCTATTCCCTGTTCACAGGGAATAGCAGTTTTTGGTTTTCCGATGTATACATCGTGTCTTTTGTGATAATTTCTGAACCGGTGTCTATAACTTCAGGGATTTTTTTCCCGTTCACTGCATCAACAGCATAGGTTACTCCAAGATATCCCATATTGAAGGGTTTTTGTACAACAATAGCCTGAATAACTTCCTGTTCCAGATATTGAATAATTGGCGATGAATTGTCAAAACCGATGAGAACAATTTCGCTTTCTCTGCCGGATGATTCAAGAGCTCTGGCACTTCCCACAGTTGATGGTTCGTTTAGAGCAATAATAGCCTGTAAATCAGGGTTTTCTTCCAAAACAGTCAATACATGCTGAGATGCTACCTGTATATTCCCCCCTGAGTACCAGGTTCCAACAATGTCAACATAATCATCAAGACTCTCCCGTACACCCTTTTCCCGATCAATAGCTGTTGAGCTCTCTTTGACATAGCTGATAATTGCTATTTGAGATCCTTCTGAAATATAATCCTTCATGATATGTCCGGCTTTTAAGCCGGCAGAATAATTGTCGGTACCTATACGACTGACAGGAGCATCACTATCAATAAATGAATCAATTGTTATGAGGGGAATTCCACTTGAGATAATATCTTCAGCAGTGGAAATCAGGCGTTTGTAATCGGCAGCGGCAAGGATAATAGCATCTGGTTCTCTGGCCAATGCTTCATACACTAATTGTATCTGGAGGTCAATTTCCGTTTCTGCATTAGGTCCGGAAATGAAGATTTGTGCCTGAAAATCCTCGGCAGCGGTTTCAAGGCCCTGGCGAACCACATCCCAAAACGGGATACTGCTGTAATCGGTTGATTTAAGGATAACTTCGATTTTAACATTCTCAACCTCAATCCTGCGTGCAGGTTCCTGATTTATAAAAGAGATTAAAACCACTGTAGCGAAAACGGTAATTACAGCAAGTACTGAAATAATTTGCCTCTGCATTTTCATATACGTTCAATCTCCAATCAATTTCTGTTTACCGGGAAAAGAAGCTTTTGGTTCTCCGAGGTGTACATATTTTCTCTGGTAATAACTGCTGCCTCAGTATCTATAACCGCAGGAATCTTTTTCCCCTGAATAGCGTCAATTGCATATTTAATCCCGAGGTACCCCATATTAAATGGTTTCTGAACAATTATTGTCTGAATAATATCCTGCTCTAAATATTGAATTATTGCCGGTGAGTTATCAAAACCAACAAGATAAATCTTTCTATCCCTGCTGAATTTTTCTATAGCCCGTGCAGCTCCAACAGTAGATTGTTCGTTCAATGCTATCAAACCGTCAATTTCTGGAAAATCTTCAAGAATCTGGAGTACTTGCTGCTCAGAAATAGCAATATTCCCGCCGCTATACCAGGTACCCACTATATTCCCATCATTGGCAAGCTTTTCTCTAACACCACTTTCCCGGTTTATCTGTGATGAAGTCTCTTTAACATAGCTGATTATTGCCAGTTTTTTTCCAGTACCAATTAGTTTTAGCAGTGCTTCTCCAGCCTGTACACCTGCTGAATAGTTATCAGTCCCAATCCTGGTTAAAGGTTTGTCACTGTCTATAAAGGAGTCAATGGTAATAAGCGGTATACCGGCATTCCAGACCTCGTCAGCAACTGGAATTAATCGTTTATAATCAGCCGCAGCAAGAACAATAGCATTTGGTTTTCTTTTTACTGCTTCCTGAATCATTTCAATCTGAAGATCAATCTGAGTCTCTGTAAAAGGACCCTGAACAGTGGATTTGATTTGAAAATCTGTTGAGGCTGTCTCCACACCCTGCCTGACAACATTCCAGAATGGGAATCCTTCAAAGTCTGAAGATTTGACAATTACCTCGATAGTCATATTTTCAGAGCTGGATGTGCGTGAACGATTCGGATTGTAGTCAGAAAAGAATATAAGAAAGATCACGGAGGCTGCTGCTGTAACCAATAGGATTATTATTATTTGTTTTCTCATAGTTTTTAAGGCTCCTGCTCAAGAGCGGGTAAGATCAAAGTGAAAATAGTTCCTTTACCGGGAATACTTTTGTAGGTAAGTCCAAATTCATCTCCAAAAAAGAGTTTAATACGCTCCTGTACATTCCTTAATCCAACCCCGCTGCCGGTTTTAGATTCAGATCTGTTTTCTAACAAATCCTCAAAAGACTCTTCACTGATGCCGACTCCATTATCCTCTATCTCAAATATCAGGAGATCCCCATCTTTTCGTCCTTTTATTTGTATCCACCCGCCGGATTTTTTCTCTTTAAGACCATGATAAATTGAATTCTCCACTATCGGTTGGATCAGAAGTTTAAGAGTTCTGTATGAATAGATATCAGGATCAACCTCAAGCCGGTAATCGAGCTTATTCTTATAACGCATTTTTTGAATAGTAAGGTAATTTCGGATATGATCAATCATACTGCGGACACTCACAATTTCTGAACCTTTTGTTATACCAAGCCGGAAAAACTCAGCCAAAGCTGTAGTCATATCAACAACTTCTTCATTCTGTCCACATTCAGCCATCCAGATTATTGAATCCAGGGTGTTATATAAAAAGTGCGGATTAATCTGGGCTTGTAGGGCTTTTAACTCATTTTTCCGTTTTATATCCTGATCATGTTCATTTTGATCCATGAGTTCCTTGATCTTTTTAATTGCAATTTTGCAGTCCTGTGCAAGTTCCTGAATCTCATTTGTCGAATCAACAGCTATCTCAATATCAAAATTCCCACGCTCAACTTCCTTCATAGATTCACGGAGTTTCTCAATTGGGCGCGAAATTCTGCTGGATAGTAAGATTGATAAGAGTATCAGCAGGGAAAAACCCAGAATTCCCAGCAGGATGTAAATTGTTCTTAACTGATTTTTATATGAGTTCATCTCATCAATATAAGAGACTCCAACCAGAGTCCATCCGGTATTACTCGATGTATGGACGGTATAGAGGACATCTTCACTATCAAGAGTTAAAAATATATTACCATTTTTCAGAGTAAGAACCGAATCAATTAATTCTGTTTTTAGGTCACTGTAGATAAGTTGCTGACGAGGATGATACACAATTTCACCAGTCTCATTGATTACAAAGACATATCCCTGACTTCCTAATTCAACTTCCTCACATATTTCCTCAATAAGCTCATAATTCAGGTCAACCATGAGAGTCCCGGCATAGTCTCCTGTGTTCTTATTAATAACACTTCTGCTAAGGGTAATAACCCAGGGATATTCATCTTTTATTAAGTTCTGCACATGCCCGGGGGAGAGATAGATTTCATCGGGATTGGGCGATACATGGCTAAACCACCCGGGTTGGGTTACATCGATTGCAGGATTAATAATCTTGTCAGGTGAATCGGTTACTGCTTCTCCATTATCAAGGAGCAGGGCAATTGAACTTATATCATTTCTGATGGTGAGCAGCGAATTAAAAAATAAACTAATATTGTCCTTAAGCACAGTATAGTTGGACTGATTTTTTGCATTTTCAGGGGTGTTTAACAGATCCTGAATACCCTCGTTATCTGCTGCTACATTAGCGATATCAATCATATATGCAATATAGGTATCAATGACATTATTTAACTGGGTAACCAGCTGAGTAGTTGATATCTCAGCATTTTCCTTAATAACCCGGCTGAAAAGATAGAATGACAATGTCCCCAAAAGAATTATGGTGGTCAGGAGGAGGACTGTAAAGGTGAGAATCATACTGTTCTGAATACTCCTGAATCGCCTCATTAACTAATGTTCTCCCAAAGATTGTCGATATTCTGATAGGGTTATTCCTGTTATTTTTCGAAATATAGTACTGAAATATCCAGGATCAGTGTAACCGACATTTTCTGCAATTTCATAATTTTTTAAATCTGTTGAATTTGCCAATCCCTTTGCCTTTTCAACACGCAAATCCATAAGATATTCTAAAACGGTCATATTTGTATGTTTCTTGAATATCCTGCTGAGATATCCGGGGCTGATAGCGAGTTGATTGCTGAGAACATCAGTAGACAGATCCTGCCGTGAATATTGTTTATGAATGAAATCAATTGCGGCATACACAGTTTTTTCTGAAAAATCCTGACGTTTCTGTTTTAATTTTTCGGAAGCAATGAGGCAAAACTCCCTTATCCAGTTCTCAGACTCTTTTAACGTTTTCATTCCATTCAGCTTCAGGATTGGATCTGTTTGAGAGTTAATGCCAAGGTCTGTACATGAGATATCCAGTTCTTCAAGGGCATTAACAATCGTAATAAAATATTTTTGAATTTCCAGTTCCGCTCTATATACTGAAATGCCGCTTTCCATTAGGTGGCTGAAAAATTGAGTGATTTGTTTCCCAATATCGGTAACAGCAGCAGTTTTGATGGATAGGATTATCTGTCGAAAGTCATCATTGATTTGCGGCAGAGGACTGCCGGCAGCTTTAGTCGCATATTCATAGTAAATAGCAGTATTTTTACCCTGAATAAATCTGTAATCAACAGCAAGCTCAGATTCTCTAAAAGCCTGAAAAATTTCTTCAATCCCCTGTTTGATAGTACTAATTCCCAGTGTATTTGTGGAATAGGGAATTTCTAAAGATTTTTCCTGATAGTTCATTATAAATTCTTTTGTAGAATCAGTAATAAATCGTTCTGTCTTGCCCGAGAGAATGAGCACAAGCTGTCCTCCGGGACGTTGAAATATAAGGAAGTTTTTATTGGGGGCACAACTCAGACAAATGTTTTGAACGGCCAGGAGAAATACTGAGAATGAAATTGACGGTCTGTTTCTTACCACATCCGGATCATCAGGATCAATGAGAATAGTACGTACAAAACCATTAGGAGGAAGTTCAGCATCAATGTCATAACCATAAGAAAGGAGTTCCTCCTGAGTAATGGGGCTCGAAATCATTCTGTTTAACAGACGCTCCCGGATAAGTTCTCTGCTTTTTTCCGCCTGTTCTTTCAGCTTGTCGATACTTTCATTAAAAGAGCGTTCCTTATCAAGGTGTTCTTTTAACCGTACAAGTAAATGCCGAAGTTTTTTAGCATTGATGGGTTTTAGGATATACTCGAAGACGTTAAATGTTACTGCTTTCTGTGCATATTCAAATTCATCGTAACCGCTGAGTATAACTACCGTTGTTTCAGGGTAGTTGTCAGCAATGAAGGCGCAGACCGCTAATCCATCTTTTCCCGGCATGTTGATATCGGTAAAAACTACATCAGGGCGATGGGTTATGACTGATTCAATGGTATCGATTCCATTCTCACAGGGAGGCAAAAATAAAAATCCGAATTCAGCCCAGTCAATTTTTTTAGTAAAACCGTTTCGAATTATCTCTTCATCATCAGCCATCAGGAATGTATACATGTTACCTCCATCGAGGACATCATAGCGTGTACGGCTCTATTCGGCAATATCCTGAAAATTAGCTATAGTTCCCAAGCACTTTCGTACCACAACCACTCTTAGTCATGTCCTTCCGTCAAATCAGATGGGAGGACATACTTTCCAGCTCATTTCCAAGCCATTTTCCTCCCCTATTCCAGAGGTTCCAACCCAGCTTTTCGCTTTTCCTATAAAACCGCACAAATAACTCTGTTTTTTCCCTTGAAATTGCATTGCATTATTGCCATTTCTCCCTTGCTATGGTATCTTCGTGGTACGAAAGTATTGGTACCACAAAGAATAAAACGTAGGGGGAGTGAAATATGGCAATATTCATCAGGTACCAGACAAAGCAGGGCAAGACCTACGCTCAGCTCATGGATGCCCTCAGGGTGGATGGAAAAAAGAGGAATATCTATATTGCCAACCTCGGCATTGTTCTCGACAAGGACCGGGGAGTGTTCAAGTCCAAGGAAAGGGGTGTATATTCGTTTACGCTGGACGGCGGCTATGTCGATGCTCCGGCGGAGGTTGAGATATTGCACTCGGATGCGAAGAGGGAACGGCTCATACTGGATTTCGGGGACAGCTTCATGCTGGATCGGTACCTGAGGGACAATACACCCTTCTCCAGCCTGTTCGACGACATCCTGCCCAACCAGAGGGATACGTTGCTTTCCCTCATCTATTACAGGCTCCTTACCGACAAGAAGGCATACATGTACGCTCAGCCTTGGCATGAGGGCAACTATACGAGCATCCTGTACCCCAAGGCCAGGCTCCAGAGCCAGAGGATAAGCGATTTCCTGGTG
>JABMQR010000294.1 GCA_013202335.1 Bacteroidota bacterium | reverse complement strand
CTCCTCATCAGTGTGGCTCCTTTACGCAAAAATAGCTAAAGGATACCAGCTTAATTATTTAACTGACAAGGTGTCCGGATGTTGCCGGATTACTGTCCGGATACTTCCGAAATCGGTGTCCGGATGTCGCCGAAATATGCAATGTCCTTTATTGACTCAAGTAATCTAGCAATTGATGATTTAATTGCTAGTAATACTTTATCATATTTACAATTTCAACTTCGTCGTTCATATAGCTTACTGTTAGGCTGTTGTGAATCTATTGGTAACAGAAATATATTAAGTTCAGTCCTTACTATTAGAGCTCATATTGAAGTAACTGGTGCAATTGGATATCTATTAAGAAATTTGAACAGATACTATTCAGAAAAAATGACAAAAGAAGAGCTTGAAAACCTATTAAACAAACTAATTCTAGGAAGACGAATGGGAGAAATGCGAGTACCCTTTGAAGCAGTTAATGTATTAACAATGATTAAAAAATCAGATTTACTTATTAACAAAATGCTCAATGAAGAGAAGAAGAATATTCTTTTCGATTGCTACGAATGGTTATCGGAATTTTGCCATACTAATTCTTATGGATTGATCTCTGGCTCAACAGTACGAGAACCTAGAGTTCTGCAGCTTTCAGATAAAATTACTACTTCAAAAAAAGATTCGAGCAATGTAAAATATATATCGATAACTATGCCATTATTTTTTCTTTTTTTTGAAGAAATTTTTTCAATTATAATAAAAAATGAAAACCTACCCAAATTTAAAAAATGTACTAATGAAAACTATTTACACAGGGTTTTATAACAATTGTAAAGACACGTTGTACTTGGTAAAAACAACCAAAAAAACACAAAAAACCTTCACACTTTTGACTGGAATTCCTTAATTGCAAATTCCGGTGAAAGTTGCCACACATCCAGGATTTTGTGAAAATGGTAGGATTCATTTAGGATCTTCAATGTTATGATTTCTGGGTTATTATATGACTTTGAATCTTGCATAATAGAGGACCAGCTGTCTTTATTTCCCCTCCCATATCTATCTATTTCCTATCTCTCCACTGCTTTGGATCTATGTTGTTTTTGTAGTATTTTCCCCACGGCCTCTTCACCGGAAAAAAGATAGAATTCAAATCTATTCCCGATCACCTTTACTGCAACCTCGATAATTTGCTTCTTGCCTAGTTTTAAACCCCTGTATCGCATGTTTTAAGTGCTATTTTAGATTATTCGGGGTATGGTGGTGCAGGGTGACACGAATATAATTTGAAATTGATTTTAAGCGACTGTGTATTCTAGACCAACAAGCAGACAACTCACAAGTATCAGAAATTCAAGTTTTAGTTCTGCCTTTCAATATATGCTTTGGGGTATCTTCCACATTAGGAACAATTATTGTTTAACAACCCTTGAATAGACACCTTTTGCCATTATTTAACCATCTTATTATACAAGAATACAACGGACGGAATAGTGGAACGAGCTATTTATAGCTCTTTTCCGTTTTCCGTTTATTCCCTTTTTACTTTTCCATATTATTCCACATATTTCTAATTATATATATGATATATATTTAGTAATGGAATTTAATAATTATTCCGTTTTTTTCCATCATTCCGTTTGCCAAAATTATTGGCTAAAATCTACAAAACGGAAATTCCGTGTTTTAATTATTGTATAGTATAGAATTACTTGATTTTGTCATTTTTTAGCAACATCAGAGCTGTACTCTTTTCCGGTTCAATAACTATAAATCCGTTATCATGCTTCTCAATAATTTGAGCTTCGGTCAAAGGCTTAACAAAAGTTCCAGAAGGTAACCAATATTTCTTTGCTGTTGCCTTTGTTTTCCCAAGATTCTCCTCTGTATATTTAACTGCTTTAACTTTATCCAAGTATGGCTTATCACTAACAGTCTCTGCACCTGTTCCAAACCAACATTTCTCAAAACTTCTCCAAGCAACATCTAGACTTTTTCTTTCTTTACTTGGCTTTTGATTTGGATTAATAGTCCATTCTAAAGACTCAAAAAGTAGTTCCTGTACTGTTCCGGCAGAATGATTTGAAGTAACCTCAATTGTTGCTTTTATGCTATGTCGACTTTTTAAGATAGTAAGAATGGAATCACTTTGCCCCGCAGCACCAACAGATCCCATAACCTGATCCACATGATCTTTGCTATTCAATGATTTTGGAGAATGCCATAATCCAATTATGCAGCAATTTTGTTCTTTCGCCATCATACGTATACGGTTCCAGAAAGCTGACCCATTGTATGAATTTGTATCCATACCTTCTTCGATGATACCGGTTAGCATATCAATAATAACAACATCGTATTTCTCTATCTCAATCTCTTCCTTCAGCGTGGAAACAGCTTGGATTCCTCTACCAATGAGTTCAGTTACAAGAAAATAGTTTTCATGTATTGTTTGTCCGTATGTACATATCCGCTCGTGCATATCTCCGTCATCCAATTCATTGGCTAAATAGAGAACCTTTCCTTTGATAGTTTTTCGCCCAAGAAAGTCAACTCCTCCCGCGATAGCATTCCCTGCCTGAAGGGAAAAGAATGATTTACCTGTCGCTTTTTTACCTGCAATAATATTTAATCCAACAGTGAACAGACCTTCTACAAACCATTTACGAGGTTTTAGTTCTTCTTTTGCCAGATCACTAAATCTTTTTGTCTTCCCAAACAATGGAGAGCTCAGCAGCAATCCTCGTAAATTACCGTCGGATAACGCAAAATCATTTGCATCTCCTATCTCTGGCGGGGTTATTACTCTTCCATTGCATATATCTGCAGCTTCCTGTGCTGCTTTCTGACCAACACCACTTTCATCATTATCAGCAACGATTATAATCTTAAGTTCTGGGTACTTGTTTTTAAATAGTCGTGCAACCTTTTTCATATTCCCTGAATTATTCGAAACAATTGTTGGAATGTTTGAAGCTTCATAGATACTGGCAGAAGTGGAAAATCCTTCAGCTAAATAAACTTTCTCCGTGCAATCCAGATTTCCTAAAATACAGTATCCACCAGATACTTTTCCATTCTCGAGAAAATACTTTCCTCCTTTGCTATTTATTCTTTGGATACTGCTGATTGTTCCAGAATCATCATATACTGGTATTATCAAGTCTCCTGTTACCGATATTTTTGCTATATGAGGTTTAATCCGTTTTTTCTTAAGGTATTGATGCTCAGTTGCCGGTGTAGCTTCTTCCCAGATTTTGGCAGCTTCAATTGATGCCTTTTGATATTGCTTAGCAAGCTCGTTCTCCCTGATCTGCTGTGCTTTTTTTTGCTTCTGGTCGATTTGTTCCAGCTCCTGTCTGGAAAACTCGCGACCAATATCTGCTCGCCACTTACAGCCACTCCCTTCTCGCCAATTCCCAAATGCCCCAGCAGGGATACCATCATCAAAAAATATATACCACCCCGCTTTATCATTAGACTTCCCATTGGTAGAGAATCTGTGGAAACTTCCATCGAAGATGATTCTATCGGGTGGTGTTATACATTTTCCAGAAATTGCCTGTATAACTTGTGTTTCTAAATGAACAACATCAAAACTTTCTTCAATTGGGTAATAATCTTGGGATAAGACAATTTTCTGGTTTGGAAAATTTTCTGTTTGGGGTTTTATCGAAGTTGACTGATTGGGGATTATTTTACTCATCTGGTTCGCCCCTTTTATCAACTTGCTCATTAAGTCCTTCAATTTGCTTTTCAAACATTGGAAGCTGCCACTCTAATCGTTTTAGTAGAACTGTTTTTCTAAATTCTGGATGTTGATGAACCCAATTGATTACAGTTCGTTTACTTACTCCAAATTTATCTGCTGTTTCTTGCATAGTAGATTGCACTTTCCTATTCATTGTTGAACTGTAGCGAGAAGGTCTGCCTTTACAATAATCACGTAGTGAAGAAAGTGTCCCTCTTTTACGTTGCAAAACTCTCAATTGCATCCTTCTTTGCTCTCTCCACTTATGAGGCATTTTGTATTTTTCGTATCGATTAAAAAAAGTAACAAAGGCATACATATCTCGTACTAAACGGAATTTTCTTTTCCACCTCCACAATGTACTACGATTAATCTCCAGTTTATCCAAAGCATAGGTCATATACCCCAGGTTGACATAATCCCCAAAAAGTTTGATTGCAAATTCTTTAGTAAGCTTTGATGGACGTCCATGCTTATGTTCTGGAAACTCAGATGCATAATGATTTGCAATAACGTGTAGCCATTCCCCAACAGTAAGTTTCTCTCCAATATGATTCTGGTGCCATTGAGGGAGCTGATAATTTCTAAAGCTCATATACAACATTGGTATCAGCCCTCTCACAAATTTTGTTTCTAAGTTTATTTCCTCCCAGAAAACAGCTACTTTTTTCTAAGGAATTACTACAATTGGTAGTTCTATACCCCAAAACTTTTTTATCCTCAAAAAGTACTTTTTTTTCAGAGTCTTTAACCCCTCTGTGAGCATATAGCGGGCATTCGCTATTTGTGCACTTTCGGACCTCTCCGACCTGCCCATTCATGCACTCGATGCAATGTTGACGAATAGCCTTTTTGGCAGGAATTGATATTCTAGGTTTTGGATAGTGTCCTGTTCGATAAGGGTGCACTAGACAATGTTTAAAGGCACACCTTCGGACTTCTTGATAATTACTATTACTACAGCCATAACAAAAGGCTCGAATAGCTTTTAATGGTGTAAATTTAGTAATTTTTATCATAGTGGCCTCCGGTATATCCGGTAGAGAGCTTTGTCTTTTCAGTTACAGTTTTTTCGATTAATGCGATTTTACCATCATGCACTTTAAGATTAATAGAAATATCAGCGAAGGAGTTTTTATTAACCTGATCCTCCAGCCAACGAACAATTTGGGAAATGGTATTATCTTTCATGTGACATCTCCTGCACTGACATCATGGCTTCTAAGTCTTCCTGTCGAAAACGAACTGTTGAGCCTGCAATTCGAACACAACTAACTCGCTTCTCGGAAATCCAGCGACGTAGCGTTACAGGGTGTATGCCGAGATACTCAGCTGCTTGTTGATAATTAAAAAGGTGGGTTTTTTTTTCCAAAACAACTCCTTGTACTTTGATACATTGAAGCTATCATGATTGTAGTACTCTGTAATTGGGGGACAAAGGGGTTTTTTATAGGGGATTTGAGGGATTTTTTTACCTAGGAAACTAAATCATTTATTGTGAAGATACTATCAATCATTTTGATAACACCTTTACTTACAGTAGTGTTTTTTTTTGTTAAAACATTATACGACCTAGGTTTTTCACCATTAATGAGAATATATTCTTGTACAAAAAAATTCATCTTTATATTGACATGAGGGCTTAACCGCCAAAGAAAATATCCTAATGCTTGTTTATGTAAATCTGTATCAGTTATTTTACCTGAATTTACTCTAATATTGATTTTTCGATTTTCTAGTTCTGCATAATTTTCAAATAAATGGTTTAAGGCTTTTATTAAGACTGACCTATTATGATCTCTCCAACATGGATACTTCAATACAGTCATTGTTTTATCAGATAGCAACGTTTCAGGAATGTCTTCTTCATAAACAAGCGCGGACTGAAACATTTCATCATCTGTCAAATCATACCGTTTCTGGAATTCCACCCACTGATCCACCCACCTATTTAAAGAATTCAATTGATTATGAATTTCGTATACCTGCACACCTTTTTTGTAAGGAAATATTTTATTGCCTTCATGAAAGATTGTCTTTAAGTATTTTTCTCCCATAAGTGGGTAATATGGTGTACCAATCACATACTCCTCATATATTCTATTCAATGATTCCAATAAATGTATAACATATTTCTTCTTAACTCTTAATGAGGGTATCGAAAACATATGATCACGGATTTTTAAATAACTAAAATCAAAATCCGGCATATACCAAACCATTTTCCGTTTCAAAATCAAACTTCCTTTCCAATGCAAATATTATACAATTTTCTGAAGTATATTGTAACAAGAAAATTAGGTTCCTACTACACTATCAAATACTTTACTTTGCACATCTGCCACATCGCTCAAATCGTGGATATGAAAATATCGTTGCGTCATCTCTTTATTAAGATGCCCTGTTAGCTGCTGGATCTTTTGCAGAGGTATTCTGGACTCTACCAGCAAACTATTAAAAAAATGCCGATGCGAATGGAAGGAAATATTTCTGCGCTTTCTTTCATCATCAGAAATAGGAGGATCCATAGCTGCCAGAGCTTTGAAAAATGTCCTAGTAATACGATTATGCTCCATAGGTTGCTCTGAAGTGAATTCTGTATAGAATACATAAGATTCTGGATCCTCTTTCCAGGGAGAGGTATTCATAATCTTCAGGAGAGCTACCTGAACTGATGGAGGGATGGGAACAGAGCGGGTTTTTTGTCCATTTTTTGTTTGATCCTTGAAGCTTCGAGAACGGGAAGAGAAAGAACCGGTAATGGTAATTCTCTTATCAGATACATTACACCGGCGAATACCCCGGATTTCCGAAAGCCTGAACCCCGTTGAAGCAGCAACAAGATTAGCAACGTAAGACAGCTCATCCTCCCAGAGGTTGCTGAATAGCCTATTAACTTCATCTAACGTTAAAATACCCCGCTCCTTGCAGACTAATGCTGCTCTTTGGAAACGGGGCATATTTCTTAAAAGATGTTGTTCTTCTGCCGATTCGAGAATTGCCTTCAGGCAACCGAGGGACTTGTTGATGGTACTCCCCGAAAAACCTTCACGGAACAGAGTGTTTCTGAACCTTCTCACCATCGGGGTATCAAAATCTGCAAGCAATTTGGTTCCCAACAAGCGATTCACATGAGTTTTTATGATGGAATAATTCTTTTGGCATTGTTCCGGGGAAATTCGTAAACCCCCAGCCCGCTTATTTACCGCCCATTCACCCTCCCAATCAAAGAAATTCTTTGAGAAATCCTTCAATTTCATGCGATGAATAGAAACTACCCTCCCGGACTGTATATGCTCCCAGGCAACGATCTCAGCCCTCTTGCGGGATGTTTCACCTGTAGTTCGCCCCGCAGTATAGGTGCCATCCGGTTGTAAATAGCGGGCATAGTAGACGGGAAGTTTTGATTTTCTTGAACGTTTGTAGAATTTGAAAGGAACTTGTGACTTGAGCATCGTAACATCTCCACAAACCAAGGTTCCAGAATTCTGGTCACACTTTGGTCACAGTTGGTGATTTTACGGCGCCAATTGTTTGGTAGCCTGAAAAAGAAAACACCTAAGCCATTACTAGATAACAACTTAGGTGCCTGAATAATGTGCCGCCGAACAGAATTGAACTGTTGACACG
>JABMQR010000293.1 GCA_013202335.1 Bacteroidota bacterium | reverse complement strand
TCATCATACTATTCTCGTCTCTTTTCCCTCTGTGTTTATGTGACTCTTCTGCTCTTGCTTTCTTGTTGTATAATTATGCAGCTTTGATTGTATAATTATAAGCGTCTTTGAGTATTTTGAAATTTGCTCTATAGTAAGAAATTATGAAAATTTCACATAAATGAGTAAAAATGAGTTGATTCAATAAATTGATTTACACAAAGATATGTGTTATATTATACACATAAAAACTATTTGGAGGTGGTTATGGCTACGAATTTGGCAATAGATGATAATTTATTAATACTGGCTCAGAATATAGCCGGTATTAAAACTAAAAAGGATACTGTTAATCAAGCATTAAAGGAATTTATACAGAGAAGAAAACAAGCAGATGTAATAGATCTATTCGGTAAAATTGATTATGACGAAGATTATAATTATAAAGAATTGAGAAGTAGAAAATGAAAGTCTTAGTAGATACTTCAGTATGGTCTTTGGCATTTAGAAAAAAAAGTTTAACCGATGAAGAATTAAAAATCATAAAAGAACTAAAAGAATTAATATATGAACTAAGAGTATTATTAATTGGTCCAATACGTCAGGAGTTACTTTCGGGTATATCAGATGAAGTAAAATTTAAGAATCTAAAAGAAAAAATGAGAGCATTCGATGATCTTGAAATACTACCTGAAGATTATGAAAATGCGGCAGAGATATTTAATAAATGTAGAAGAAATGGAATTCAAGGATCTCAAATTGATTACCTAATATGTAGTGTCGCAAAGAATAATAATTTAAGTATTTTTACTACTGATAAGGATTTTGACAATTATAAAGAGATTATAAATTTGAAATTGCATAATATAAGAGAAGAAATATGAAGAAAAAATATTCTGCATAACAAGCAGTTGGAGCAGACAAAACTTTTGTCATGATTCTTGCTTGCGCAAGAATACATGCCAAGCCTACGGCACCGTTTTGCAGCTCAACTGGTCGTTCTATTGCATTAGGGTCGGATTATTAATTTTATAGAACAGTTTTCTTTTTTAAAAATCAGAACAAAATTAATCCTCCTTCGGAGGATGGAAGAAAAGCTATAGAAAAGACAATTAGAAAGAATGCAAAATTATGATGCATCATAAATTGAAATATTTGTTCAATAATTAACAACACAATAAACTATTCTGGAAAGTATGTTATGAAAATAGCTATAGAGACCTAACCTCCGGTGGGAGATTCATATGACTGAAATATATTTTAATAAATAGACAATACTATAATATTGTATTATATTTAACGTACGGGTAGTCGTACGGAGGAATCAATGAGTTCAATTAATATTACAAATGCACGAAAAGATCTATATAGGATTGTAGAGTCTGTTAATGTCTCCCATGAACCAGTACATATTGCAGGAAAAAACAGCTCCGCAGTTTTAATCGGAGAAGAAGATTGGCGGAGCATCAAAGAGACATTATATTTGCTATCCATATCTGGCATGAGGGAATCAATTATTGAGGGGATGAAAACCTCTATAGATAATTTGGATACAGACCTGGATTGGTAAATGTATAAATTATTGTATACGAAACAGGCTAAAAAAGATGCTGAAAAGCTCTCAGAGAGTAATTTAAAGGGGAAAACTCAAGAAATATTAAAAATTATTGAAAACAATCCATTTGAGGATTATCCCCCATATGAAAAGTTAATTGGTGATTTGACAGGAGCGTTTTCCAGAAGAATTAATATTCAGCATCGTATTGTATATCAGGTACTTGAAGAAGAAAAAATTGTAAAAATAATCAGAATGTGGACACATTATGAATAATAATACGTGATAGAACAAGCAAATGGAGCGACAATGCTAGTTTCATGGTTTTTGCAGGGGAGCAAAAACGCACGCCACAATACGCATTGCAGCTCATTTGAGTCGTTATATTTATTTAATACTAAACCAGAAGCCATATGAAATACGCAACAAGATTATCAGGAAAGGATCTGAGCCCTAAATATTATTTATACAAATGATCTGTTTCAGTTTCCTTTCTTGATTATAGAAGGGAGACTTCCATACTTGAAGTAATACCGGCGAACATAAAATACGCCAGAACCAAAACTCCCAGACTAGTGAAAATGCTCAGGGGATTTGAACGGGTGTGTCTTAAACAGACAGGTGAGCAGAAAGTGATGTTTGATAATTCTTAACATAATCTATTAAATAAATATACAACAGGAATATATATACCTTACTACTATATAAGCCAATAAAATGCCGAGGTAGACAAGAAAATGAATATACTCTACTATAGTAATGTAGTACCCACTTAAGCCTGCGAGCGGACAACCGCTTTAAAGCCTGATTTAATTGTTTGACGTTTCAAGCATCAGTATTATCTAATGATTATAATCAAATTTAGTATTAGGGCTATTTACCTGACTCAAGTACACGCTGTATGTAGTGTAGAGAGATGGATAATTTTCCTAGAACGATAACTGAATTTGAAGAATGATTTTCAACCGAGGATGCCTGTAGAGAATATCTCTGGAAATTACGTTGGTCAAATGGTTTTGTGTGCCCGAAGTGCAGTCATGATAAAACATGGACGACCAGCCGGGAACTCTATGTATGTGCCCAATGCGGACTGCAGATATCAGTAACTTCTGGCACCATATTTCAAGGAACACGCAAACCACTGCATAGTTGGTTCCGAGCGATTTGGTATATCACAAACCAGAAACATGGGGTGAGTGCCCTTGGCTTACAGCGAGTACTTGATATAAAAAGCTATACTACAGCCTGGCGATGGTTGCATAAATTGCGTATTGCTATGGTTCGTCCTAGAAGGGACATGCTCTCAGGGGTAGTTGAAGTTGATGAAACCTATCTTGGAGGCCCTCGCCCTGGTAAGCGTGGCCGCGGTGCTGAGCATAAGATGCTGATAGTCATAGCCGTAGAGATCAACGATGGCCATATCGGACGGATACGTATGAAACATGTAGCAGATGCATCGGCAGACAGCTTGGTTGGTTTTATTCAAGCAAGCGTAAGGGAAGGTTCAACGATTGCTACTGATGGCTGTTTAGGATACCATTCAGTTGATACTAAAGGGTATTACCATGAAATTGTGAAGGAATCCACAGATATTGGAGAGAACTTAACTCCTCATGTACATCGAATTGCCAGTTTGCTAAAGCGATGGCTCATTGGTACACACCAAGGAGCACCGGAAGCTTCTCACATTGCTTATTATCTTGACGAATTTACGTTCCGGTTTAATCGTCGTACTTCAGGCTCGAGGGGAAAATTATTCTATCGCCTTATTCAGCAAGCAGCTCAGGTAGGGCCGGTAAAAAACCAAGACCTTGTTGGTAAAAAGGGCTAAAACGCTATATATGGGGCATACTTGAGTGAAGTAAATAGCCCTATAAGTTAATTTAAAGAATTTACCTGAGAAAGAGACCGCTAAAAGGATCAAGCAGAACCTTTTAGCGGTCTCTTCTTTTAGGCTGAATCATAAGTATTATTAAGTCAATTCTTCTATATCGGCAATATCTCTGGTCCGAGCGGTTGCTCTTTTATTTGTGAGAAGGTCGTTTCTACTGATAAAATTGATTGTCATGTCTTGAATATCTACACAAACTCTATGCTTCCAGGCCTGTTGAAAATTTAATCCGTCAATTGATGTAAGAAGATCTATACGCAGTGGGGGGTACCCAAGCTGAACAACCTGATTAGGTGTGGAAAGGTCTGAAATTGATATATCCAGTTCCCCAAACCCGAATTTATTCAGGCATTCTTTCACTACAGCAGCATTCTCATGAGAACATTCCAGTAAAATATCTATATCACCAGTCGATCGGGGGTGCCCATGATAGGCAACGGCATACCCGCCAACGATAAGATATCTCACATTATGTTTGTTTAATAACTCTATAAACTCTATAAAGTCTTTCGGGATATTCAGCATAGAACTGTTTCCTCATGAATTCAACGGCACTCAGCCTGCTTTCGGGAGATTGGCTTAACCAGTACTCTCTATCTTTTTTTTGCTGATCAGAGTCGTGCAGATGTATTTTTTTTACTACTTTTGCAATCATATTAAATATTATAGCATAATGAGGTTATTACAACAATTAATGTAGAACTGCATAGTACAAACTGAGGTAAATACACACCTCACTTTATATTGATATCGTGTATTTACCTTTTCCCTGAGGATTCAAAATCAAGTGAGGCGCTTTCAAAAATACCTGTTTTTGATAAATCCAAATCTTTGATTTGGATCAAGCTACCTTGGAATAAGATGCAAAGCATCTTATTCTTAAAAGTATGCAAAGCATACTTCGATTTGTGAAGTTTTCTGAAGTTATGTAATTACATTATACATAACAAG
>JABMQR010000292.1 GCA_013202335.1 Bacteroidota bacterium | reverse complement strand
ATTCCCTTGATTCTGGATATATCTTTTTATCGTATCTTTACTTGCATACAGCCCTACTGTATTTGCATAATATCCACTTGTCCACAAGGCTCCTCCCCACAATATCTCTCTCCTGATTCTCGGATGCCTTTTAAAGATTTCTCGTGCCGTTAGACTCTTGATTAGGGTTACTATCTTACTTACTGGCAGCGTTGGAATTCCCTGTACGAGCAGGTGCACATGATTTTCTTCAAGTCCTATCTCCACAAATCGTATCTCGTATCGTTTTTCTATTCCTACACAGATTTCTTTGAGACTCTCTTCTACTTCTTGGGTAAACACTTTTCGTCTGTACTTCGCGGGGAAACCCATGTGATATAACAAAAGTGTTTTGTTATGGCTTTTATATATATGCTCATCCATTTACCCAGTATACCATATCCTCTTTTTGCCCCAAGGGGCGGGGAATTAGACCCCCCTTAGATTAATCTGTATAGATCAAGGTAATATGCATGCTCAATAATTCTTGTTCTCGATCTTGCATAAATCACTCCTTATCTATATTACACTTTAATTTATAGTTTTTTTATCGCCCAAACACTTTTAGGAAATATATCTGCTGCAAGAAGTAGTTTGTGTATATTTATTGTGCTCATCTCATATGGTATTGCCAGGTAAAAATAGATCATCAGATTTTTCAAAATCATTTTGATGCACTCCATATTCTTGAAAATCAAAAATCCAAACGGGAGAATGGCTCTGGATCATCTTTTATTAATTCCCATTTAAACTCATACTTTTCTTCTTCTGTCCAATCATCTGGAAACTTCACTCTAAAAGGAGTGCCTATTGCTGAATTAAGACCATCAGAAAAGCTTACACCTCCAATAGCAAATCCGACATGTGCCGCTGCAAAATTACTATTATAAAACTGAGATGCAAGTAAAATTATCAAACCACATAAGGCCTCAATAACATTACCAAAATTTGCCTTACTAAATTCTTCAAACCGATTATGCTTAACAGAATTATAGGCTTGGTACCAAGGCAATGCTTCAAAGTTTGTCATTTCAAACCACATGGCAAATGGTTTTCGTATCTTATTGACCCCACGCCAATGGGGAATATGGACTTCATACGAAGATAAATGGTGAGTTTTCTCAATTTTACAATAATCTTTATCCATACAATAATTTGAAACTTCTTCACCTTTTTTATTAAATCTTTTGTACCCGTTTGACTGAAGTATCCCTTTAAGATTAGCTTCAATTTCAGTACACGTTCGCAGCATTAACTCATGAATCCTGAAAGAATAGCATTTCTCGTTTTCATCAGATGGCTCAATATAGTCAAATAGAGTTTCAAAATCCTTGTAAAGTATTTCAATAGCTTTAATAAATTGACCTGGGTATTCAACATACCGGGAATCATTCATATACAGATTGTTTCCACTAATATTAGGTCGGTAAGTTCTATAATACGGTTTACTGAGTGACATATCCTTCCCCCTTACATAAATAATTACTCCACCATTGCTTTAATCAGCGCATCTCTAGCATCTGAATAAAACTGGATATCAACCTTGGTAGCCATCTCATCGGAAAGATCAAAGAGCTGCCGTCTGCAAGATACCGGCATCAACAGGGCTAAAGCTCCTTTTTCAACTGCAATTTCAGCAATAGAAACCGAGTTATGAACTGTCTCAATTGATCCACCAAGGTTTATTTCTCCAACAATTATCAATCCCCCGCGAACACTTTTTTTCAATAGTGCCGTTGAGAGAGCAATCAGACTCGCAATCCCAAGCTTTGCACCTGATTTTGCTGCATCAAATGATCGAAGCTGTACCGTGAATTCATGATGCCGGGGATCTTTATCACCTACAAGTTGAGTAGCACGAGCATACAAGTTCTGCTCAGCAAACCCTAGACTCTCACGAAATGCCGGAGGTATCGGTTTATTCAAGATCTTCACCCCGGAACCAGGTCCTTCATTTATTTCAATGCGAAAAAGTCCTGCATGATCATCACTTCCTCCGGGACTAATACTCCACACCTGTCCGGGCTCAAGAGGATCACTCCAAATCATCCCCTCACTCTGAAGTTCCGGCGTGATAACAAACTGTTCGACTCCATCTTCTCCCATTACATAACTAAAATGTGTATTTCGGTACTCAGCAGCGCCTATACGCTTTTGCTGCTCCTTTACTCTCCGTCTGGCTTCCATAGCAACCCGTACTGACCATTCAAAATATCTTTAAATCCCTCCGTAAAATAATTATTAAATATCTGAAAATTTCAAATTTTAAAGAATAACACAATCTTAACTCTGTTAATTCAATTAAATTTGGCTAAATACTAATTAACTAGTTCGAAGTAGCATTTTTTGTATACACAATACTAAAAGATTTACATTTCCTCTTGGACTGATCCATAAATCCTAAAGAAAATTTATCATCCGGCTTTTGAAAAATATCGAGTCCCCGACCTAAAATAATACGCCAACCAGTGTCTGTCTCAATCCACCGATCGTGTAAATTGGGGTCAAAGCTAAATTCAAACTCAATATCATCCCTACTTAACCCTGTTTTAAGTTCAGTAAGTATAGATGTAATTCCACCCTCATGAAATTGATCAGTTGACGTGATAAGTGAAAGTTTAATCGGGGTTCCTTGTGTTTCTAGAATTTCGCAAAAACTCATAAGATTAAATACTTGATACTGAAGCCGAACATAAGGATCATAAATGCGAATTTCCTTGGCACCTTTTAGATAAGGAGCAAACAATTTTTCAAAGGAAATTCCCCGTTGTCCTTCTGAAATATCAACCGTTCTCTCATCGGGATTTCTAGCTTCATCAAGTGGGTCAATCTTTAGTTTTGTCTCTTCGGGATCTGGTTTTTCTGGAGGATGTGAAAGCTGAAATTCATCAGGATTATTGCTTTTTATTGTAACCCATCGGTATTCATGATCAACTTTTGATAGTTCATCTCGAACTTGCTGTCTCATACGTATCGCTGGATTCACACAGTAGGTATTAAATTCTTCATCTGTTACATTAAGATCTGGAAACAGTAATTTTAGAAATCCTTCAGATAGCCTTGTGATCGCTTTGTTATCCCGCATATCCTCACACTCAGGTAGAATTAAGTGTTGTGTAACGTAATCTGCATAACGCAAATCGACGCGCAGCTCGTGAAGCACTTCACTAAAAAAGTCACCTTTAAACCCATAGGTTTTTGAGGGAGTATTACGAGAAACTCTTGGCATAAACCAACCTTCTATTAATCCATGAATACGATCAATAAATGCGGATTCTTGAATTGCTGAAGGTAGTTCCTTGAAAATACCATCACTCTCATACAACGGAAGCCGATTCATTCCAAGAGTTATGTTCCCAAGCATAACAAATCCAGATTCAGCTGTTCCTAAATCACCGGTAGCCCGACGATAGCGTCCACTTTCCAGATACATTTTTAGGGCAGCCATCGCTTCTCCAGCAGCATCAGTTTGAATTTTCTGAACTTCATCAACAACGACTACGTCATATCGAGGTATGAGTCCGATCTGCTTGGTATTACTATTAAAAAAGAGTGATGGAGCTGATAGTTTTCCACCAGGAATAACTGCAGCATAACGGCTAATGTTATCAAAAACAAAAGATTTACCTGTTCCTTTTGGGGCTAATTCTGTAAGATTTGTTCGAGGTTCTACAAGGGGAATTATCCTGCTTAGAAGTAAAAGTTTTTGTGATAGCCTAAGTACATCTGGATTAAACTGGCAGCTGGATACCAATAAATCTATCCATTCATCAACATCAAAGTGTTTACGAGATTCCCGATAATAGTCGAGATCAACACCAGGAGATTGAAATGCTTTAAAATCAACCATCCATATCTGTCCTTTTTTAACTTCATCACCATCTGGTGGTACATAGCGAAGTGTTCCCAGACCCCACATACCTGTTTTTAATAACATTGGGTTTTCATCTATGATATTTTTTTGAACCATTCCATTATTTATGTCTAACAAGGGACAACCAAGTTCATGTGTATTCCGTGATAAATTTACATTTACACGAAAATCGTCAAGAATTCGTACCTCTTCCTGCTCCATAAGACGGTTTAATAGCATATTTTTATCTGCTTTTTGAGGAAGATACTTTGAAATTGTATTTACAATTTCTGACCTGCCATCTTCGGTTAATTCATCACCATCCAGAAACTGGCTGATTATCCATTCCCCTACATAAACAGGAATTGCCCGGGCACCAAATCCAGCCTTTCCCATAAGCCCTTTATTGATTACAACCTCGCCATAGTAGTCTTTTGCTTTTTGTTCAAAACTTAGCATCAAAATCTCCTTAAAGGTCTCTCAAGTTTAATGAAGTGGATATAGCGGATTTAAAAGAGCACACCAGCTCAATAGATTGAGTATGCTGATCTCCTGCTATTTCATATTCCAGTTCTATATTCAATCTTTTCTCTTTTAAAATGGATTTTTGGAAGTAACAACTCATACTGATCATTCCCTTTTCACCAGGTTCTACAGAACAATATTTATAGTCTTTGATATCTACATTTTGAGAAGGAATATTTACTCTACTAACATTAACAGATGAATTATTAGGATTCTGTAACTCAATTTTAATCTGAATAACTCTTTGTATGTAAAACTGGGGGCTGCCTGTTGCTTTGTTTATTGATAGATCTATAAATCTATAAGATAATTTTTCCCAGACAGTTTTTACCATTTTATAAACAGCAGAAGGTATTATTATTTCTTCCGGTGTTATTCCTCCATGCATATAGCCTTTTGCTCTATTTGTTTTTTTAACAGTATTATGCCCTTCAGGCATGAAGAATGTATCTTCTTTTACATAAAATGGTTGTTTAAATTTATGTCCGAAAGTCCAAAGATTAGGAGGGATATCATTTTCTTTATCTGAATCAATAGCTGCGTAACGGTACTTGTCGTTCTCAAACAAGTTATTAACTATTTTAGAATCAAATGAGGTTTTTTCTTCTTCCAGTATTCTACATGCACCATGATCTGTAACAATATAGATATTAAATTCTTCTTTATCGCCCATCCATTCATTGGCATGCCTTGAAACAACATGTACTATTCTTTTATACAGAACTGAAAGTTCCTCTTCATAAGTACTATTATATGCCTCAACATCAGAATGGAGAATTTCATCACCACCAAGAAAGTTTAATAAGAGCACTGTCGACTCCTGTGGTGTTTTTAGGTCAGAAAATTCTTTAAGATTACTTAGGTATACTGATGGTTTATCATTCCAATAGTGTTTTGAATGATCTTCCAAAGCTGCAGAATATGAAAGATTTCCTTCTCTCCATTTCCCGCTTATTAATTCTGGTTTATTGTATTCCGTAACAGATGGCAAAGCAGCAAATTTATAATCCAGCTTATTTCTAAAGAATCCATGTTGTTTTAATACCGGGTCTATGAGTTGCATAAAATTTAATGGTAGACAGTCTATAAGCAGAATTATATCAAGACTATTCTTTTCAGTCTCTATTTTGCTTAAATTTGATATCTGACTGTATCTACTATCGTTCTGAACATCAATGTACTCTTTAATATACCAGGAAGAGAATATCTTTACAGTTTTTTCAAGCTCTTCATCAAAATAACCATTATGGATCTGCCAACTTCTATAGGGGAGATATTCATTTATAGTCCAATCGATCCATCCTTTAGCATTTAGATTATCATCTTCAGTAATTAGAGTTGGCCGCCCTGGTTTTATGTAATAAATCAGAGAAGATAGTTGCGCATGTGTAATACCTGGGAATGAATTAAATTTATCCTGTATAAGTTCAATATTTGCAGTAGTAACAGTAAAGGATTTATTTTCCAAAATCTCTATCAAGCTATGGTATTCCTCTTGGAACCTTCCTGTACAATAGTTTATATACTTTTCAAGTTTATTGTTATTATTTATTTTATATAGATTGGATTTAAAAAATAACACAATTTGCTGGAGAGCCTGCTGTTTGGCTTTTTCTTCTACATTGATATCAGTTATAGCTGCAAATGGAATTTTCTGAACAAAATAAACTTGTTCAGGACTCAGTACATATTCTAATAATTCTTTTGGATAGGTATTTAAAGACTTTCTCAAGCTAAGAATATGCCATAGCATACTTTTATTCTTGATTAATCTTTCACACAGCTCATCAACCCAGGGTGCATGTGATTTTATAATCCAGTCCTCACATTTTCTTTCCAAACATGTTATTAAAAGTTCAGACCTATTAAAGTTTACTACATTCTGATCTTCATTTATTATATTTATCAGTTCTGACAAATTCTTTTCATTGAGTACAGTATTATGGAAAACGGGATCAATAGAATAGCTTAAGATTCTGGTTTCAAAGGAAACATTATCTTTTGGGAAATCAATTTTAAAATCCAGTAAATTCTCTTTTATAATTTTAGTATCTGTCAGCCAATCAGGTATGGTTACATTCCATTTTTCAGAAAGTAGCAAGCCTGGAGTTTGTTCCTTAAAACAAACATCCATATCAATCTGATTTATATAATCCTTTAGCCAGATAAAATGATTTTTTTTTCTAACCCATATTACAAATGTTTGATTAGAAGCAGTTGATAACTTTTTACATAAATCAACATAACTTTCATCGTTTTCTACTACCAGATCATTTTTTTCAGGTTTTATTGGTAAACTACCTATATAATATATTTTGATCTGCTTCTGATCGATCACTTTCACTACTAATCTCCATTCTCCTGTAAAGTATTATCCACTAATTTAATTACTTCTTGAAAGTCTTTTTTATTAACAAATTGCTTTTTAACTCCAAATCTAATAATAGATTTTAATACTGATTTAAAACTGGATAGATCTTCCGGACATTTAATTATTAGCTCCTGATTACCAAATAGATCATTATCAATTCTGGGATCAAATTTATGTTCTTTATTGATAAGCTCGACTAAAACAGCTTCACTATAATTCCCCTCATTATCAAAAGACCTTAAGTTGATCTTGATATTGGGCTGATTTTTTAATAGTTTTACAAGATCAATAGATTCAGATGTTTTTAAAGCATTCTCCGATGTCCTGGGATCTGATCTGTCTGTTGTGTAGGCAATTCCGGAAGCCCCCTTTGGAATTGTAACATATTTCTCATCGTTAGAATCAACTTCTATGGAACCATGTTCAATTCCTGGTTTGTAAACCGCCTTTTTAGCCTTCTCAATCTCTATTTTTGCCTGATTAAATCTTGCAGCATAGTCTTTAAAATGGACTGATGTCCAGTTTTCAATTATTTCGAAACCATAATCTCGAGGTAAATATTTCATAATCGCATCTGAAAAATTAATATTGGTATCTGACAATCTATTTAATAACTGTTGAGCTCCTTCATCAGTATATTTTGATGTTTCTCGTTGTGCACTGGATAGACTTGCATGCCACTGCCTTATTGTATGCTCGCAAACGACGATATCACCTTTTGTTTCAAAAAGTTTGCAAAGTTCTTCCGATTGCAGGTTAATGGCTTTTGTCAAACCTCCATTAGATGTCTTAATGTCCTGTTTAAAGTTCTCTATAAGACTATCTATATTTTCTGTACTAAGCTGCTGATCTATCTCAATGCCATATACTTCCGGTAATCTTGATAGAATAAAATCAAAACTATCTGAACTATGATCCATATCGTTTAAGAGAACTTTTAATTTATTTAATCGTTCAGATAAACCTTTTTCATATATACTTATGTTTTTAGCAACAAGGGGGAGTTTTTTCCACCACTCATGAAGAATTGTAAAAGTAGAGTTTAATGTTCTTGTTTCTCCATGCATTAAAGGGGAAGCGTCTAAAACTATAGCAATTTGATCCACAAGTCTGGACTGAGCATCAGAGATCTTTCTAACCTTAAATACCAATTTTGGAGCTGGATCAGAAACAACAGCTACTAAATCTTCATAACTCCGAATTGGAGATTCAATCATGCAGGTAGAATCTTTATAGACGATCAATCGTTCACCATATGCTTTGATTACAAAAGCCAATAACAGTATCAGGGTTGTACCACCACATCCATAAGGACCATTTTTAACTTTTTCTAAAAATGTACCAAGTGAAAATTGTTTGTTTGAATCCAGATATAATAGTTCTGATAATATTAGTTTTAACGCAGGGTAATCATCACTGATCTTATCCGGTTCTGTCTCACAGGAGAAATAGGCAACTGTTCCATTAGATGAGATCTTTTTTAAAGCTCCACCTCCCATCAGTAGAACTTTCTCTAAATATCTCTTCTCTCCATGATTATCAGGGTTACCGTTGTCTATAAAAACCTTATCATTTCCCAGAAGAATTCTTACTGCCTGTTTTACTGCACTGTTTTTCCCTGTTTTCCATTTGTCATCATGACTATAATTCAGGTCTGGGTGTTTAATTCTGCAACGTTTATTAAATAGTTCTTCGCAAAGCATATCTGCAGGTTTATGACTCTGTTTTGGTTTATCTATGAGAACCTTTCCACCATCTTTATACCAGCAAGAACCACTACCATCTTCAATATCTCTAAATATCCTTTTTAACTGTGGCAGATATCCATCTACCTGATCTTCAAAAATGTCCCTTAACCTGGATTCAGTTTGTGCACTTAATTTTTCAGGATAAGTAGGAGAAAGATAGTGGCGGCAGGCTTTTACTTTAATAAGAAGATCAGAGAATGGTTGCAATGAATGAGGTATAGCAACACTAATATTGTCATATTTCAAATTGGTAATTGAATCTTTAGCCTGGATCAAATCAAGATCATTTTCACAAAGAGCATACACTAGGGTACCTTCATAGCTATTCTCTGGATTATTTTTGTTTTGTTTATAATCTTTATTTAATTCATCAAAAAAATCGGTACATAAGTCTTTTGCCGGTATATATCTGGTTTTAAATCTTTTATCTTCTCCAAAACCGATATTGTATTGTTTTGCAACAGAAAAATCAGTATTTTGCTTTCCTGAGACTTCTTCAATAAAAGACTTAGTTATATCAGACGGATAAAGAGTGGTGTCTGCAACAAAACGATCAATTAAATCACTGGGATCCTCTCCTGCATTAATTGCCAATTCATAAGTTTTAGACTGTTGCCTAAAGAAGAGCACTCCTTTTTTTACAAGACTATCCAATTCTGCTTTAAGTTGCTTCTTTTCAGCAGTATTTAAACAATACAGCCCAAACTGAAGATTTTCCAGGTTCGCTGAGAACTGACTAAGCTGAAAAATGAGTATTGTTCTAAGTATTTTTAAATTCTGATCTTCTTCAAATCCTACAAGCTCATCTTCTCCAGACTTCCGCAAGGCTTCAAAGCTGGCATAATAACCATTTACAAACTGGCGTTGTCTATCACGTAATTCAGGATTCTTTAATGATAGTTCTTTACTAAAAAAATCATATAGATGGTCTACTGTATAGAGATTCAAACTTCCATTGGATAAAATCAATTCATTATTTTGTATAAAATCAGCATATGAATTGTTACTACCACCAATGTCACCTGAGAAAAAAGTAAAAGTACTTCGCGCATCTGATCCTATTTCTGATGATAATTTCAATAAACAAGATAGAGCTAAGGGATGAACCCCATAGATATCTTCTAAAACTCTTTCTCTAATCTTTTTAACATTTTCTATCCAGGGGAATAGATTAAGAGTTTTGCATGTAGGAACTAATTGATCGAATATTGTTGTTTTGGGATCGATTTCAGTTTTCCATAGATCATTATCTTTATCTGTCTCTACAATAGCACCAATAATCTCTTCAATCCCTTCGTTTAATAGATCTACCTGGGTAAGACGGGCACTCATTACAGCAGCATCGTTCTGGTTAAACCTATCTGCATAGGATTTGAAGTCTTTGTGGATACAACCAATAAACATTACATTTGATTCGTACTGGCATATATTTTCCATAAATCCCTGGAGAATACCCTTCGTATATGCACCGTTTTCCAGTGTAAAACCAAATTCATCATAAAAGATAGCTAATCCCTTAAAGCGTTCCTTGAAAGCCTTGCTTTTCAGGAGATTTTGAATTACAGAAATGAGATTGCCAGCCTGTGCCTGGAATTCTATGCCTCCCATTATTTTTTTGAAAACAGCTCTAAAATTATCCAGCATCTCTGCTTGATAATCATTTAATCCCGCTCTCAGTTGTTCAACTGTTAATCCAGGAGAGATAGAATCTATGGTATTGACAAAATCCTGATAGAAGTTCCTTATACCACCGCTGTCACTGTTTGTTTTCCAATCTGCAAGAAGTCGGTCAGCTTCATCAAACTGGGTCAGGATTTTTGTTTCAAGTCCTTTTCCTTCACTTGCTTCAAAGATAGCTCTCATAACTACATCTTCAAAATTTCCTCCTGTATGATAATCACAGATAGCTACAAGGTATTGTCCATTTTTACGGATGTTTTTTAGGATCCTTGCTTTTTCCGAATCCAGTTTTGCATAATTGTCATAAAATCCGGTCAATTCAGGATCTTCACTGGAACGGCTTAGTATATTTGCTGTCATTAAGCTTAAATGTGATTTTCCTGTTCCATAGGATCCACTAAGGAGGTAAAACTTTTTATCCCTGGGATGACTGAGTCCTTTGCAGATTCGTTCAAAGGCTGTCCTATGGGCTTTTGTAGGTCGATACATGGCCATTCTCTCAGCATTTTCCTGGGATTCGTCAAAGGCTGATTTTAACTCTACAAAATTGGCATAGCCAGTTTTAAGTTTTATTACTTCTGCAATTTTTGACATTTTATCTTACTCCTTGATGGATCTTTTACTTTCTAATGCTGCTTCAATTAATTTTCTTTCTTTTTCAATTTCTACTTTCAATTCTTCTTCAGATGGCAGAAACTTTAGATATTTAGAAGCGAATATCTGTTTATTTTCACTAAGAACAGAATACTTGGCAACTGCTTCACTTTTATCTGAACAGAGTATTAGTCCGATTGTAGGGTTATCTCCCTCTATTTTATATTGATCCTCAAAAAGACGAACATAACCATCCATTTGTCCTACATCCCTGTGAGTTAATTTCCCGATTTTAAGATCGATTAGAACAAAACATTTAAGTATGTAATTATAGAAAACCAAGTCGATAAAGAAATTATCTCCATCAAAATTAATATTCTTTTGACGGGCTACAAAAGAAAATCCTTTCCCAAGTTCCAGTAGGAATAATTGTAAATTCCGGATAATCGCATCTTCCAGTGTACTTTCGTGCAAACTAGGATCATCTGGTAAATCTAAAAATTCAAGTACCATTGGTGATTTTAGGACATGCACAGGATTTGGCAAATCCCCATGTAAGCGCTCACGTTCTGAAGAAAGCAAGCTTTGTTCTCCATGGTTTGCAATGATTCGCTCATAATAAGATGATTGAATTTGTCGCTCCAATTGCGTTTTGCTCCAACCGCATTCAGCAGTTTCTTGTTCATAAAAATTCAACGCTTTATTATTTTTAACTTGCATCAACGCCCGGTAATGAGACCATGTAAGTTGAGTATTAAAGCTGCTCTGTAATTCTTTACTTTCAGAATATTGCCTTATTTCCGATAAAGATTCTCCACCTGCCGGGTGGAGAATTCGTATACGATATTCAAATTTTAAATAAAATTGCCTAAAATACCATAGATTTGTTGTGGAGAATCCCTTTTTATACTTTTCATTTAGACTAATAGATAGATCTTCGATAATTTGCTTTCCATATTCTGCCCGTTCTTCACCTTTTTGAATCTCCTGAACAATTTCACGACCTATCAGCCAATATGCAAGAACCATATTATGGTTTACTGAATAGACAACATCTTTTCTGGATTGTTCCAGAATGGAAACAACTCGATTAAATATTTTAGTGCCTTCTATTTTTATCCATTCATGTTTGTTTGCATTCATATTTCTGTATTCCCCATACTATTTTTTGCTTCCATTTTTTTACCTTTTTCAGTTAATCTATATTTTTGCTTAATACTCCGGGGTTTATCCGGCAAAGTTATTTCAATTATTCCCGCTTCCATTGCCGGAGCTAAATATGCTTTTCTAAAATGATCATCATTTTTTAATTTTAATGCCGACTGCAACTCTGCCCTATTCATCTCACCTTTTAGCTTCTTTAACCAATCGACATCCATGGTAACATCCATGGCAACATCCATGGTAGTGTCTATTGTGGCTCCATTTATAAACTGTATCTGAAAAGCATTGTCTATTTCTTTTATACTCAGCTCAATTTCAGGGTATTTCTCAGTTTCGAGGCGCATTTTCTGTATGCCGGTACCCCAGGTTTCTTTAAACTCAAGGCGTCTTGATTCAGGTTGTAACCAGAATGGTTGTTGTTCCATCTATTTTCCTTATTTGTATAAGTTATTTTACGACTTTTGGGATTTTTCCTTTCCCCTTTCCTACAAATCTTACAATTTTACGATCAACTGTAATAAGCGGACACTCTAAGGTCATAGCGGAAGCTACAACAATTTTGTCATGAAGATCATGTCTAGAAAGACATCCATCTACATCAAGTAAATTTTCCAGTACCTCTTGATCTAACGCACGAATTTCAATATTCGGAGACTGCTTTAGTGGGGTAAAAACTTCATAGAAAAACTTACTCTTAAACTCTTCTGAATGAAGCCACTTTTTATATATCTCAATAAAAACAATTGAAGGAACACTCAATAATACGGCACTTTCTGTAGAATAAATTGCCTCTTGGATTATTCTTTTAGCACGATCTGATAACATTTGAGACTCATCCACCTTAATTACATTTTCAAATACACTAGTAAAAAAAGCAATAATCCCGTTTGTATCAATTACGTAACGTGTTTTTTCCATAATCATGTTCCGACAATCTCCTTGTAACTGTTATCAACGCAGACTCTAAATTGCTTTCATTTACATATTCACTTTTCAACATATAATTTACAAAATCTTCATCATATTCTTGTATATCCATGAGCATCTCATTTGGTAGTGAAAATAATTTTGATATCATCATCTCGTTTAGAGAGTCAGCACCACGTTGCCTTTCGAGAATTCGAGCAAATGAAAAAGTCATGCAAATAAGGTTATCCTGCCATTGGACAGCATTACCGATAAGTGATTTAAGAGTTACATCCTCGATAGTCTTATTTTCCAAGAACAATAGTAAAATAGCCTCTAATTCTGTACCATTTAAACAATAATTCATAATTACCGTCCATTAGTCGCTTTCTTCATTAGATCTGTGGCTCCTGGATCATCCAAAGAAGGTTCTTTTCCTTGCACTACACCTTCATGGTTTTCAATCTCAGTACGAACAAAATCCTCGTCAATTGCATCTCTTTCATCAGTTATCGCCTTTTCAATTAGTTCAGAACAAGTTCTAAGAATTGTTGCTGCATTGTACTCGCTTGCTTCTGCAATGATATCTATTGCCCCAAGTGTAAAGGGAGTCAAATTATCATTTGAGAAAAAATCATTTCTATACTCACTAAGATATTTCTTAATAAGTAAACTCACATGTCCACGGTTAAGTTTCTCAAAAGGAATAAGATGAGAAGGTGCAACCTTTGGAGATAGAGGATAACGTTGTTCCAATCCTGAACTTGACCAAGCTTCTGAAATAAGAGCAGGAACACCTGCATGCAAAACAAGAAATATATTAAGAAATCCATATCGGGCATTTTCGTATGGGCCATCTAATAGTACAGACCTAAGTTCAGCTGCAAAATCACGCTTTTGACGTCCACTTTGAAAATCTGGCACTCTTTCGAAATCATCGATAAAAACGTATGCACCATTAAATCCTGATGCCATAAACATTTGAACAAGATATGAAAAAACAAAATCTAGTTTCTCTCTTCCTTTTTTTAAATTTTGATAAAAAGTCAGAAAAGACTCTGCCAAAATAAACGAGTCCAGCAATTTATGCCTAGATGAAAGTAATGGGAATACATCAGGAACTTTTTGCAAGAATTTATTCTTCCAAATAATATCCATCAGTTTTTGGGACTCAATACCCTGTTCTCTGAGCCATTCCTCAGAGTTGAGATATGAAATCAACTTCACTTCATCACTTTCATCAATATAAAAATCTGGATAAGCCTCTGCAATTGCATCAAGCCTCATACTTGCAAGGGATTCTTCAATAATACCAGAATGATAAATTGCCTCGAAAATAAGATCAACAAAACTATCAAATGTTTTTGTTCGACCCCCGGGTTCAGGTACAACATATACTGCAAAACATTTATTTAGTTCAGAAGAAATATCCAAACAGTCTTCTTTGTTAATGCTGTCTACAAGATTTACAAGAAATGCAGATTTCCCATTTCCTCGTCCTATATATGATGTATCTATGATATACCCAAGACGAAGATGTGATGGGTCTGTCTGTGGCATTTTTAGAAACGCTGTTTCAATTTTCATATATTCCTTAGTTCTAATATCTGCTTCATAGATCTTGCCATTTATACGTGGATCTGTTGAATCCCTATTTACCGGATTTGTTGGGAACGGATTCTCTCTTAAAGCAAATCTCTGATATTTTGTTTCCAGATCAACACTTTGTTGTTGTCTTGGCTTTCTATTTAATCTACTCATTATCTTGCCCTCCTTTGGCAACGTCTATAGCAATAATATTTCGATAACTACCATCCACCATGACTGGTTCTCGTTTCATATACATTGCATTAGTTTCTTCCGGTAGCTTATCCACTTCTAGTGAGATCTTAATCTGCAACTGACCGGTAAGATTTAAACGATATATTTCATTCAGTGACTCTTCAAAAGTATGCATGGATATTTTTAACCTGAAGCAAACAATTTCTCGTAATGATGCCAAGTTGATAAAGTTGTAGCGAACTTTTCGTTTCAAATCAAAATAGCCTTTAACTAGGGTTTTAATAAATGTTTCTTTATATTGACTTTCTTCATCCTTACTAAGGGTTGGTTTATGAATAAAAAGGTGTTTGCCATCAGAATAACTATATATCTCTGAGAAATCATCCGAATTAACAGTATCAATGATCACAGATGTGGGATAAACCAGCTTACCATTTATTAATGGATAAGATTCCGTTACCTGAATCACACCAATCTGTCTAGCACGATACCCCCACATATCAAAAGCAGTCATGGAGTAGGGACATTTATAAAGTTCCTGAAGAAAATACGTAAGCCAAAAGTCACGGATACGTTTTGTTATCTTGTTGTAATCAGTAGGGTCAAAGCGAACTAATGAACTTTCAGGCAAAAGACCATCGCGTGTAATTTTGTTTAAAAGCTCTTGGTTCTTTTCGGTCAAATTAATATCTCGTTGCAGATATTGTTTAATGTCTTCCTGGAGTTTTTTCACAAGGGATTCCGTGTAATAAATCATATCTTTTGTTGTTTGTATTTTTTTCCTGTCAAAATGTAATTCCAATGGAGAATAATGAGGAAAAACCAACACCCCCGATCCTTTAGAATTCGCTTTGTATAAAAATTCAACGAGAGTTCGAAATGCTTTATGTGCAGCTTCCATCATTTTGAAGATAGAAAGATTGAATTCACGAATTCCTTCAACACGGTGCTGAATTAATAATCTTTTCCCTTCCTCTGTCATATGAATTGTTTTATCTTTCTCCTCGACAAGAAGCCCATACTCTTTACATTCGTCCATCACTTTATTAAATGTATAGCGATAACGCTGTTGTTGACGTACAGTAGGATTCTCAACCTCTTCCAGTTTCTTGTATTTTGATTCACCAAGTCGATATTCTTGTTTGAGAACTTTAAATGCATTAAAAACATCATCCTGATTTATATTTTTTTCAACACTACTTAAAAAAATAAAAAAATAGTCTAAAAAATAGAACTTTCTAGATGGCAAAGATAATGTTTTTACAGTTACTTTGGTCATGAAAGCCCTCCCCCTGCATCCAGCACCTTCCCAATCCGATCAAACTCTTCCAGACACTTCCTCTTGGACATAAACTCACCAAAAGCTTTCATCTCTTTTTTCTTTAAAACAGGAAAAGTGTCCAGAATATATGCAAAATCATCCTTGGTAATCCCATATAAATGTGCTACATAAGCATCAATTTCAGCCCGGAGCTGTGCCCGATCTCCAGTGTCCCTTCGATCAGGAAGTCTATCATGAACACCGCAGTGTGTTCCCCATTCTGAAGTAAGATTTGAAGCTTCATCCCGAAGTAGCTTACGGATTTCCTGTTCGTGGATGGGGCCATAATCATCAATTGGTACGGAAGATGAGTACCAAAAGTCATTTGATTTCCAGGTGTTTTTATAATTAACATTCCATAACTCAGAAAATAATTTATTTGTACAAATTAGTCTTAAAGCTTTTGGCATAATAAAAGAAATAGCAGTTTCCGATTTTGTAGAAGATAAATATGGTATTGTTTTCATATAATAGTGACTCATATGATTGGTTACTTTTTGCCTAATGAGATAATCAATTAAAAAAGATGAAAAAATTATAAATATTATGAACGTAAATGGGCTCTCACATTTACCCTTATTTTCAAAGGGTTTTAAAGAAGCCATATTATGTCCATGCCAAGTATTTGGAATTATGGTTGATACTAATGTCCTCTCATTTGTACTTGCTGCGATATCCCTAAAACCCACCCTATAATGCTCAGCCTCCCAGGCATTATCCCCAAGAGCTTTGACAACCTCATCCCTATCAAGCCAGTATCGAGGTTTTTCAAATTTACTGTCAAAATGCCAAATCATCTTCCCCTCGTACAGCGGATGATCTGTAGGAGTGGTCTTGAACAAATGACTATCACTTGTCATATTCAATTCCTGTCTAAATCGTACATTCCAAGTTCCCTCTATTTTTTCTCCTAAAAGTGGCCAATCTCCATAAATCTTGGTAGTAATATCTATATCTCTCTGACTCTTAAACTCCATTATGCTTAAAGTATCTGGTGAAAACTTCTTAACCTGCTCAACACTCATCTTAAGGGCATCAGTATCTATTAGCTTAAGCCTCTCCGGATCATGCTCCATAAATGCACACTTAAAACTGTCAGTTTTATTACCTTTTTTTGTACTAAAAGTAACAAACTTAAAACGTCCATCAACAGCGTTAAAAACAGTCGGCCATCTATTCTCAAAACAGTAAAGAAAATCAATCTCACTTTTATCAAAGAACATTTCCCGTGATGGTTGACAGCCCTGATCAGTATAGATCCCACTAGGAACAATTATCCCCATTCTTCCAGAATTCGATAGCAGAGCAAAAAATCTTTCTAGAAATGCTTTATAAAGATCTATTTTCCCCTTTTGAAGGGCTCTATATGATTGAGGTTCTTTAAAATAAACAGATGCTTCCTTAAATGAACATTGATACTTATTCCAATTTTCTTCAATATTAGCATTGCTTTCACACAGTTGCTTGGATACCTTCAAAGCTTCTTGCTTATTGTATTTACGAAAGTTTGGATCGTAGTTTATATAAAATTCCTGAGTGTTTGGTTGAAGTACATCCCATGGCGGATTCCCTACAGTTGCAGAAAAACCTCCAACTGCTCCCGAACCAAAAACATCAGGAAACTCCAACGGCCAATGGTAATAATGATGGCTCTTTCCTAACACCTTTACCCTTTCATACACCCCAGGCAAAGCCAGATTAAAAGAATCTTCTATAGCTCTACCCTGAGCCAGGGACTCAAAAATATCTCTGTAATCCTCTTTCTTTATAAACGGATCCATCAAATACGCTGTATAAAGATCCGCTAAAGGAGCCATCTTTTCTATCGAAGAATAGGAATCCTGAAAAACAGCCTTCTGGTTATCTGTATCATCCTCTTTCAACTCATTTATAGATGCAATACCTTCACTCGCCTGGGATAGAATAGTTGAGAAATTATCAAAATCAAAAAGTAGCTTCTGCTTATTATCAACCCTTTTTCCATCTTTCTTCCTCTTCGGAATCGAAGCCAGCTGATCCAAACTGCGTATACCAATAAGACTATTACCACAACGCACATGATGATCAAGAAAAGTAAGTTTATGATCACTCGCAAAACAGTTAAGCCATAGGGATAGCTTGGCAAGATTTACTGCCAAAGGATTTAAATCAACCCCATAGATACAGTGACGGGTTATAAGCCTGCGCCAGACATTAGGAGTACTGGAGAAATCAATATTTAGTCCGTCTACTTGAGGAATCTCTCCCAGTAGCTCAATAATAAGAGCAGTCATTTGATTAGACGCATTAACCAGAAAGTGACCGCTTCCCATGGCAGGATCACAAACCTTATATTTTAAAACAACATCATTAACAAAGCGCTCAACCAATATAGCCGCAGCCTGTGCTGCTCCCCGGCTTGTTCCAGGATCAATACCGTTGTTAACCTCATCTATCAACTCTTTAAATCGAAACCGGTAATTCTTGTCAAAAGTTTCCTTCAAAGGCCCAATAATAGACTTCTCATTTAAAAAATGAACCAGAGATTCCGGAGTGTAATAGGAACCAGTCTGCTTCCTCTCCAAAGCAGACTCACCAAAGTAAAATTCTCCCTTCTTAATAACAGAATCACCAGCCTGCCTTGTTATTTCCGAAGCCAATAGAATAGAAACACCCTTCTTTGTTCTCCGTCTTATTCTATCTGCATCTGAAAGCTGTACCGAATATTCTAAAATACTCTCATACAACTCCCCCAAATGCCTCACTTCCAAATCTTTATAGGGAATAGCATATTCTTCATCTCTCTCATTATTAAAAGGCTCTACATAGGCCAACAGGTAGAGAGCACGGGAGATAAAGTCATTACGCAGCTGATGTTCACCTAAAAAACGTTCTCTATCATCATCAAAAAGGCCACCGTTATAACCCATAATCCCATATTCACTGTCCCCGTCATTAACAGCACTAATAAGACCTTTTAGATGTTTCCACAGATCATACCCTTCGTTATCTCGCCTTTCACCCCACTTAAACTTATGGGCTTCAAGACAGAGAGAGTTAATTGAGTGAGAATTGTAAAGATCGGATTTATTAGGATCAGAGGGAAGAAGTTTTCGTGCTTCCGCATAGAACAAGAAAAGTGCACGGTATATAAGCTTGACCGCGCTCTCAAAAATCTCTCCCCGCTCCTCTTCAGAATATTCATCACCACTTGTATTAGCATCATAAATAAAACCGTTACAAATATATTGAAGAACCTCATCAACCTGACTGAGAAAAGGTGATTTTACCTTTTTCTCCAGAGTCTCTTCTGAAGCCTCTTTGTTCAGATCGAGACGGCATTTGTAGTACGACTTTTTCTCATCATCAGAATCATCACTTTCCTGGGATATGAAGGACTCTTTATGAAAAAATGTTTCAAACAACCCATATTCTGCTTCATCAGCATTCTCTAAGGTCTTATCCAGAGCTAATTCAACGTAATCTTCAAAAGGTCTTGCACTCTTTGCTGAGTATAAGCGCCAGCTTGCACCATCTGACAGGATTCCCCAGTTAAGATTATGCTTTTTCAGGAAGAACATAAGTTTAGCCGGATAAAAGCTACCAACATCAGTACTGTTAATATCAGATCCGGGAGGAACAATACAAAGTGCAGAAATACTCTTAGAAAAGTTAAAGTCCTCATACAGGGGATAAATATACCCCTTTTCAGCATGTGTTGGCGGAACAAATTCAAGATAGCTTACGGCTTGTTTAAAAAAACTGTCCCAGATACTTCCCACATCTTTTTGCTCTTTAGTTCGCCAGGTTTGAGATAGAGTTGCCATTCTTCCTTTAGCGGGATCATCTAGTTGAATTGTATCTTTAATGTCCTGAATATATATCGTACTAAAAAGCCCACTGTTGTTCATAATTTTAGAGTCTCCCTTTGATCTACCAGGAACGTATATTGAAACCTGTTCGTAAAATTGAATTCTGCTAATTGCTTATCATATTGAATAACAAACAATAAACCTGGTGTTTTATCCCAAGTGGAAACCATGGATGCAAAATGCCGGATAATAGTTGTTTGACCAGACCAGGCTGCTTTAATAAACTCAATACCGGAAACAATTAAAACATCTTTATCTTTCTTCTGTTTTAATAATTCGAACAAATCCTTTACACTCAAAGCACTTAACTTTGCACTTAGTTTCTGATCAGCAGAAAAGTAACCGAGTAGATTTATATGATCAGAATTTGTCTGTTCGGCTAACTTTGTTGCCCATTCTTTCTGCCCTGCATAATCATGAGTAAGAACTATACAGGCTCTCCCTCTGCGTCGGCGTGGTAATTCTAAAATAAGGTCTATAATATTTACTGGCTCACCCATTAAAATAGCTCTCCTGGTACTGATTTTTCCTTTTTTGTAATTACAGGAGCCCGGTCTTCATAATATGCCTTTAAAAACTCTATGGATGAAAAATCCGGTTTTAACCGTAACTGATCCAGGCCATGGGTAGTTTCATAACGCAGCCAGCCAAAATCATGTAACTTCTCTATCTCCTGATGAAAAGTAGCTGAATCAACACCAAAAACAACAGCTGGTGAACCTGGGGCTGTTACCAGCTCTTCGATCTGATAAAGGTTAGTTTTCCTTTTCTCACAAAAGTCATACACCATGGCAGTTAGAATAAGAGGAGTAAATTTTAAATATCTGACTCTAAATATTCTCTGTGAACTATCCTTATATACTAACTCCAGCTTTTTAAATTTCTTTTCAAGATAAAGATCAATGAGAAATCTCAACTCTTTTAGCAAGTGGTCTTTTAAGGATTTTTCTGTAAATTGTCCTTCGAGGATATCCTTGAAAAAAACAGTTAACTCCTTGTAATTCATTTGCTTATTATTACTTAAAACGGTATTAAATAATTCATACCAGATTAAATTAGTATAATTTGATGATGCTAAATAATGCATATATTCCAAAGTTTCTTTCTGATCAATAAACAGATCATATTTAGAAATCAGAATGCCAAAAGGGGATAATTTTAGTGAAATACCAGTAAACAATCCCAGTGCGCGACCAACACTGATTCTGTTTCTTATTTGCCTTAAAGGCAATCCTGTCTCTTTTTCAATAAAAGAAAGATTTATGAGCTCCCTATCATTCTCTTTTATAGTATTTAGTATCTGTGCAAGATGATCTGCTTCAAAGTAATGTCCATTACTTATTTGAAACTTTCGTTTTGTTGATTCCGATAGTAAATCTTTATTATTTATCATTTGCTTAGTAATAACCTTTCTATTCTCCACTTTTTTAGTCCTTATTTACAAAATCAGGAAAAATCATGTCATATAGTAGTTTTTAAAAATCTGACTACAAGTGGTTTTCATATTAACTCTCTTAAGGACGTGTCCAATCCAGGTGTAGCTTTTTCCAATCTGTATTTGAAAATCAGCTATTGTCTGGATGACCGAATTCGTATTCTGATATATCCCCTTCTGTTCCCTTTTTTTCTTTTTCTGATTATCAACTAATTCCATTTTATACTTTGTATATGAAAATTCATGCTTAGTAGTTGCTATCGCTTTACATTTACATACAGGGGAGTTCAAGCACCTTCTTCTTAGCGAAAACATTACATATAACTCAAAATTACCACTATACATTATATGCATATAACAGAGTATATCATAAACCTATACGTAGTGCAGAAATTTCTAGTAGCTCGAAGAGAGTAAGTTAGAATTTTTACTCATCCTTAAATAATTCCAACTGAATACTCTTAAATAGTAGTATATTAACACGTTTACATCCAGTAGTTGATATACTTATTTGTTTATATGCTAATATTCTAAAGCTTCTCGTGGCTTTTCATCCATCTCACCAATAAAAAAGACCATAATTTGGCAGATGCCATGATTTTGATTAATCTTAACGAATAAAAAAGGATCCTGAACCCGGAACAAATTCCTTCGGAATTAGTTCTTGCAGTTTTGCAGGTATCTTTTAGAACCTTCACACTTTTCCTTGGAGAATGTTGCTTTGCACCTTCAGGTTTCTTTCCAAAACTGCTCGAATTTTCTCACCCACCTAGTAAAAGAAAAAAAACCAGGCAATTAAGCCTGGTTTTTTTTCTTTGAGCGAGACGGGATTCGAACCCACGACTTCCACCTCCGGAGGGTGGCGCTCTATCCAGCTGAGCTACCCGCCCAATGTGTGGAAATTCTACTTCCATTGGGGCGGGATGTCAAGCATACAGAGAAATGGTTATCAACCAAAACTAAGCATCAATCCTTAACTTCCAGAGTTTTTATATACTCTGCTAATTCCTCTTGAATCAGGGGATTTTTTTGAAATCCGCCTCCCAGATGCTGCCAAAAGCACTCTGCAAAGGGAACATTGACCATTTCACCGAGATAGCTGTTGAATTTTTTCATCTCCCCAAAGAAGTCATCCATTTTATGCATAAGCCGCATTAATTCAATCTGGGAGACATGATAGGAGAGCATATCCATCTTTAGATCCATTGTTGAAGTAACATCAATAAAAAACTGCGGAGGATACAGAGGAGATCCCAGAGGATCGGTTAAGGTCATGGGAGTCGTGTGGTATAGCAGAGGAGTCACAGGAACCGGGGTCTCTTCCATGGGGACGTTTGGCAGGGAGCTGATCATGGCTGCAGACTCGACAATCGAAGCAGTTGTTCGATGATCAGAATGATAATCCTGGGGATGATGGGTAAAAATAATTCCTGCTTTTACTCTGCGAATTAACCGTATTACTTCCATACGGTTTTCAGTTGAATCAAATAAGAATCCATCACGTTGATCCAGACAGACATATTCGGCATCCAGTAACTCGGCGGCTTTTGCAGCCTCCTCTTTTCGCATTTGCGTAGTTTTTGCTTCAGTACTAAGCACTCCGCCCATTCCACCGGCTGTCATAGTCGCTATGGTAATTTTATACCCTTTCGCCTTCAGCAATTTCATAGTTCCTGCACACCAGGCCTCTGTATCATCAGGATGTGCCTGAATAACCAGAATAGATTTATTAAATGTCATAATATGCTCCTTATATAACTGGATCATTCAAAATTACTAATCCTGAATGATCCTTACATATATATCTTTTAAAGTAGTAAATTCCGGCAGCTCAGAAATTAGCGGTTTCATGTAATCAATAAATTCTGCCGTTACGAAATTTCCGCGTTCGGTGATATAGTTCTCCGGCAGCGTTTTTGCCCGCACAGCAACCTCTTCCAGAGGAGTTTTTCCAAACTGGAATTTTACCGGATTGGACGAAACACGTTCAATGCTCACCATATACCCGGAAATGCCCTGAACCGCAAGTTGCACCGCTTCCTGCCCGCACTGATACGCCTCTTCCAGATCAGCTGATTCTGCCCTGTCTATAGCACACATAACTAATGATTCAGTTATCTGGAACTCTCCCCGGGCTTTGCCTAAGGCTTCACGCAGTATTGCATGAATATTTATCGCGACACTCGCCCCCCCCATAGCACCAAATTCCGTGTTATTGAATTTATCGATACTCTGTGAGGCACTAACCGGAGTTCCGTCTTCATACAGAAGTCCTTCGCTTACCACAACGGAAACCCACCCATATAATTTCACACACTGTTTTGCATCTTCTATGAAATTTTCCACATTGAAGGCTCTTTCAGGACAGTAAATAAGATGAGGAGCATCAGATGGATCGTTTTTCGCCAGAGCAGTTGCTGCAGCCAACCATCCGGCATCCCGTCCAATTGTTTGGTAAATGACAAACTGATCGACCTTTTGCATATCTCTGGCAAGGATTCCAGCCTCTTTTACACTTAAAATATTGCTTCGGGCCGCTGATGCAAATCCAGGAGTGTGATCAGTTCCATACAGATCATTATCGACCGTTTTCGGGATACCGATGCCATGCAGCTCATATCCTACATCCTGACAATATGCCTCAATTCGGTGAATGGTATCCATAGTGTCGTTACCGCCGATTAAAAAGAGGTAGCGAATATTATATTTTTCCAGGACCGCTTTAATACGGGGAAAATCTTCTGAAACCAGCTTGTGCCGGGAAGATCCCAGTGCAGAAGAAGGGGTGTGCTGTAATCCTTCGATAACAGAATCCGGTTGAGCAGAAAGATCATACATTTCCCCCTGCATAAACCCTTCTATACCGAATTTCATACCAAAAATTCGTTCTATACACTCCGATTCACCAGCAGATTTGACAGCCCCTACCAAACTTGCATTTATCACACTGGTTGGTCCGCCGGATTGTCCTATTACCGCATTTCCTATTAACATATATTCTCTCCTCTCTCTGTTACTTGAGGCGCTTTCAAAAATACTTATTTTTTAAAGTGCTACCTTGGAATAAGATGCTTTGCATCTTATTCTTAAAAGT
>JABMQR010000291.1 GCA_013202335.1 Bacteroidota bacterium | reverse complement strand
CTACCAGTGAGGTAATTGGTGCAGGGGAAGCGAAAAAAATAATGGATGCAATGATGGCATTAACATTTACCGCATCTTTTAAAAATCTCGATATGATTTTTGAATGGATTTTAGAAAACAATATTCATGTTGGAATTATTAACTCAAGGACTCGGCTGACATTTTTTGAAAAGATTAACATTCTCTCGAGTAATAATCATCTTGTTTATCCCCCACTATTTCAATCCGAACCATATATTAGGGATTATTCGTTTGCGTTGTATTCAAAATTGTTAAAATTTAGACACGAAATTATTCATAAAAACAACTTCTCAGTTTCAGGAGCTAAGCTTAAAATTGAAACTGTTGAAAATTCACAAACTTACTCAATTGAACTTGATCGAGGAGAACTTGGAGCCTTTATGAGAACTGTTGTAGCTGTGACGAAATTACTTACTGGTGTTTTACCCTTCGGGGAGAAGGAAGATCGTTTAATTAAATATCATCTTGATCAAATTAGTAAACTTCATGAACTAAGCGAGTTCAAGCAGGCAAAACCTATCCTTGTTGATGTAATATTAAAGGTCCCTGAGGAAAAAGGGATATTCCCTGCGGATATAAAGTGGGTACGGGAGAAAATAAACAAAATTCATTCAAACGTTAACGTTCTGTTTAATTTAAAGGTCATTGGTCTAGTTGATGATAATCCTTCATTTTGTTGGTTCTTTCCAATTGATTCTGTTCCAAAAGATGAGATACTTGAGCTTCAATCAGATAACTACAAGGAATATCTTATATCTTGTGGAGATCCAAGCTAAAATGTTATATCTCAAAAAAAGAACAGATGTCGCTTGACAGTAGAGAAAAAAAGAAATCAGAGATTTTCCAAATTGCCTTCTACAATTTCTTTTATCCGTAGAATGCTAATTGTAATACCAGGTTATTAATTATAGACCCCGGGAATCTTCTACAGTGAGCAGAGCGATTAAAAAAGTTGAGGGGAAGATAAAAAGCGATTCCGCAAGATCTTACCCCATAATATTTCAGGCAAATGAGTTCAATTAGTATGCCAACTATAAATTTGTATTACTGATAACTAAATTCTAATTATAGGTAGATATTTACACTTATGAATGGTAATCAACTCGTAAAAAAATTTATTGATGAACTTTCGAAAGTTCAAAACATTAATATAATACCTTCAAATATCTCAAGAATGAGAAGGGCTTTTCAATTAAGCGGTAGAATCAATAGTATTATTTATATTAAGTCTATCACAAATTATCCTTACCATTGGGGAATTACAAAAAACACAGTTGATAAAATAATTGAGCAAAATATTCCATGGTCTATTATTCTTCTTTTCAAAACAGAACAGACGGGATTTTTTATTTCTTCCAATGAATATTTTGACAGGGTTAACAAATCTTTATGGCCTTTTCATCAAGGCGATTACAAAATAACCGAAGGAAAAAGTTTAGTTGGACTACCGAAATTTTCAACAATTGAAGAATTAGTTAACCTATTACTTAAGCAATCTTCTGAATTATTAATTGACGACCTAATTCAAAAAGCTATTCAAGAAACTGAAGTTAATCGAATTACTTTTAAAAATTCGAAATTTGGGGAATCAATATCACACAAAAACCTTAAAGAATATGTTGCATCACAACCTGAATTACTTGGATTGCCAAAAGATTCCTTATCTTTTATTGAATATCCATTTCCGAGTGGTGATAAAGCAGATGTTGTTTTTAATTATAATGATAATAAATGGATTGTTGTTGAAATAGAACTTGAAGGAGAAATTCAAAATTTTATAGGATTATTTCAGGTTATAAAATATCAAGCACTTCTTCGGGCAGTCTTAAAAACACAAAAACTAAAAGGAGAAGTTGCTGGATACTTGATCGCAAACTCAATCCCTGAAAAAATAAAGAATTTTGCAAATATTCTCAATATAAAAACCAAAGAAATACCAAAATAATTAGATGTTAAATTATATGTTTTATTGTAAGTTAATGGCATAAAAACGGTTTCAACGCGGATGCGAGCACGCGCTGGTTAAACCTAAAGTTGGGTGTAACAATGAGTAGATGTTTATCATTTCACCAGTTGATTCAAGAAATAATTGATATTTACAGCATGTTAATTTCGGAAAAAGTGCTATCCGATAATGAAAAATCTAATTATATAGTTAATTCCATAAAATTCTTAAATAATTTCAATAATATAAGCGATTTCGTTATAGGTAAGATATCTTACCAAGAAATATATCACTTTCTAAAATTGTTATTGGATGTTGTCGGCCTTGTTAGTGCAACAGAAGGTAAATTACAACCTATTATTAAGCTTGGTGACACAAAACTCATAGGCCGAAAAAGGGCCTTGATGGGTGTTTACAAGGGTGATGATAGTAGTGTTGATCAAAATATGTGTGCCACCCTATTTCAGGGTTGGATTAAAAGTAAAAATTCGCCATTCAAAATTAGTAAAGATTTGCGATTCATTGTTCCAAAAAATTTACAGGCTTGTGATTTTTTACTGGAAGGCAAGGGAAATCAAATTTTGGTTGAATGTAAGAGAGTCCATTCTATTAAAGAGATCAATGACAATAATGACCTAATCACAAACATTGTAAATAAATCAGTTAATTTGATTGATAAATCAATTCCACAATTTAAAAGCACAGAGAAATTTCTAAATGAAAACAATTATTATAGACATCTCATATTGGATATATCTGCTTATGGTGAAAATTGTATAAAATATTTCGGTGACCATAATATTGTAGGACTATTAGAATCAAAAGAAATCAAACAAATAATTGCTGTCCTTGAAACATATAAACTTGTAGGAATTGATGAAATCACATTTTGCTGGTCGGAACTTTATGTGTTTGAAGACAAACCGAGAACATTCGCCTATCGTACGACTCCGTTTAAAATTAATAAAGACACTCCTAGTTTATTTAACTATGACGGGTGGACAATCGAATTCTATCCATTAGGCAAAAAAACAAATGAGTTTAAAGAACTTCGTATATCTTCTATCGCGAGATCTCAAGCTTGGATAAAAACTTCATGGCACAGCTGTATTGACAATTTGATAACTTTTGATTCCGAAGAAACTTATTAAAAGAGCAGGGGACGGTTGTACTAGCTCAATAATTCGATAACTTTTAGCGGACGAGCGCCAAGAAGTTTTATAT
>JABMQR010000027.1 GCA_013202335.1 Bacteroidota bacterium | reverse complement strand
TGTTCGAACAAAAAACTTTTTCACGTTTTTGAGTGAATATTTCAGTGCTGATTTATTTCTACCCGTAGATTTCCAGCTGGTAGAGTCCCACCGAATTCGGGTCAGTTAATACTCTTTTATCAGAATATTATCAAAAGCCCCTGGAGGTTATAATGGTCGAATTAAGTACAATGGACGGACGTTATTCACTGCATCGTTTTTCTCCCGATGAGCCCATCCCAACTCAGATATTATCCAGTGACTGGTATACTGTAAGCCGTACCTCTGAAGAACTTTCAGTCGTATGCAGGGAAGGTCTTATAACAGAATCACCCAATGTTTCACCAGATTGGGCAGGCTTAAAGGTAACAGGCCCTCTTGATTTTTCACAAATCGGTATTATTGCAGGTCTTTCACAAGTTCTGGCTTCAGCCGGGATCTCCATTTTTGCTGTATCAACATTCGATACTGACTATCTCTTTGTTGCAGCAAATCAGCTGGAGTCAGCAGTTCAGACTCTTAAGAATGCAGACTATACGGTACTGTCATAATTACAGCACCCCCCCCCAGTGGGTGTTTATTGTCTTTTTGCACCACAATCTTCACAATCTTCTCTATGAACACAAAGAATCTTCCCACACTCAGGACATTTCCATCGTGATTTTTCAATTTTAATAAATTCCCTGATCCCATAATCTCTAATGTTTTCAAGGTTCTCTATCATACTCATATGGTATTTTGTACGGTATCGTTTATCCAACCGCTTTAATCTGGCACAGGGAAAATTTTCGCAGCCGTAACAAAGTTTCGTTTTTGCTTTTGCAAGATATTCACAATTTTTAATACTGCAGACAATACAGTGATATGGTTTGTTTTCATCACTACCGTTACAGCCGTTACACCCTTTAGTATCCCTGAAATTTGCCAAACACAAGGCGCAATTCATCCCGCAGGGAGCTATCATTGTTGATTTAACAGGTGTAGATATACCCATAAGAAACACCCTCCAATCTTACTTCTGAATTTTGTTATTCTCTATCGTAAAACGCACTTTCCGGGTAGTTCTTTCCCTGCCGGTAAATTCAGTAAGGGATTTATATAAATCGGGCCGCCGGCTGGTTACCCATCGCCGGCCAGTACAGTTTTGCAGTATTTCCGGATCAAGAACTGCAGTTACCATATCATCCTGTGCCTTGCCGGTCTCAATAAGAATCTCTCCATAGGGGTCGATTATCATAGCATTTCCCGTTCTTACTTCATTATCATCCACACCCACCCCATTGCTGAAGACCAGAAACATACCATTGTCATGCGCACGGGAAGGAAGCCATCGCATCAGCCAGGCTCTGCCTTTGGGACCCCGAAACTCCGCTTCGATGGTATCAGGATCAACTTCACGGTTCTCCCAGAGAAGAGGATCTATAAGCCCCATGCAGCGGGGACTCAGAGAGTCACAACCTCCGGTCTGGTGCGGCGCAAGAAGAATCTCAGCCCCTTGAAGTGCAGTAATTCGTGCATTTTCAACAATATTATTATCGTAGCAAATAAGAATACCCACTTTTGCACCTTGTGGAATATCGAAAACGGTAAACTCATTACCACTCTCCATATATTCACTGATAAAACAGTGCAGTTTTCGGTGACAGGCCGTTTTTCCATCAGGCATAGCGACTACGTAGCTATTGTAGAAGACGCCCTCTTCCGAGCGTTCTATCAATCCGGCACCGATGGTCATATTGTATTTAACCGACAAAGCAAGCAGCTCCTGTGTGGAGGGTCCTGCAGGGACTGATTCGGCCAATAACTCAATTCCAGATTTTGAGAGATTTCTGACATGCCAGTAACCGGTAATACACATTTCAGGAAATACAAGCAGATCAACCTTTTCCCTGGCTGCAGATGCAGCAAACTCCCGTATTTTTCCTCTATTGAATTCCTTGTCTCCCGGCTTATGATTAAACTGAACAGAAGCAGCTTTGATATTATTCATACGAAAAGCACCTACCTATTGGTAATAGTTCCTAAAAAATAGTCACAGACAGACCGGAAACCCTGAGGTGAAAACCACATCAGCGGGTGTCCCCCTTGCTGGCAATAATAAATCTAATGCTCATTCCAACTAAAATACGGCATTCATACTCCTATTCACTCCGCGCAACCGCATACACTTTCCGCTTCAATCCGCCGGGACGTATTACCTCTTTCTCAAAATGCATACCTATTTTCACAGCTACCCGTTCTGAAGCTTTGTTCTCAGGCTCAATCAATGCAATCAATCTGTTTATGTTCAATTTCTCAAAAGCATAACACATTAAGGCCTGTCCAATTTCTGTTGCATACCCCTTTCCCCATGCATCCAGACAAAATACATAGATCAATTCAATCTCCGTTTTAGCTGCCACTTCCTTTTCCAACAGCCCGCAATGACCGACTATTTTTCCGGTATGCTTCTCCGCAACAGGCCATAAGTCAAAGCGTTCAGCAAAGGGATCTTTAACATCCTGTTCAAAGCCGATCTCAAGCTTTACTCTATCCCGGGCTCCACCCATAAATCGAGTTGCTTCAGGATCACACCAAAGATCAATGAGCGGCGGAACATCCGGTGGTTGAAGATGTTTTAGATGTAAACGTTCTGTATTTAGGATTGTTATGTGATTATTCATATAGCCTCCAGGGATTCCATTACCCTTTTTTCCCTTCCGATAAATCCACTAAAATATCTGAAGCCTGATTAATATATACTTCATTCTCTGTATCTCCTGCTTTATCAAACAGCGAAGAGACTTCAGTCCACATTTTTGCAATATGAGAAAACTCTACGTATGCTTCATGCAGCTGGTTTAATTCCAATAATTCTGCACTTTCCTTGAGAAAATCTCTGTAAAGATTTCTGAAAAAAGCTCCGCCGGTTCCACCTCTTTCCATAAGCATTGCAGTCGTCTTAAAATCTCCCGCAATGTCCTGACTGCTCTTGAACCATTTTTTGATTTCCCTACTGGTTTTCAACACTCCCTTATACCCAATATTCTTGATGGGCGGGTTTAAATAATCAGCGGCATTATGGCGGATTGCAGTTTTCACCGCATGCTTCATATCGAACTCCCTATCCGTTCTATTAATGGTATAACTTCTGTTTTTTGATGACATCGGCCCCTTTTCGTTCCGTGCCAGCTCAAGAGATTTTAATGATGTTTTCATCTCTCTGCCCTGCTGATTGGTATCAATCAAATAGGCATATTCAGTGTCGTACCCATACATTGTCACATAATGTCCTGCAAAATGGATCTTTGTGGTGAAATATTCAAGATGATAGCAATCCAGCTTCAAACCAACAGGAACCCCCTTATCAATAGCCTGAGCTACATTTTCCCACGCTTTTTTTGTGGAGGATGTCTCTTTTGCCTCTAATTCAAGCTGTAGATTTGCTGCAATATTCAATGACAGCACGTCGGGTTTAATTCTTCCTCCTATAAAAGGAAAATCCATTTGTGCCATATTCCAAAAAATAAATCCCAATCCTTCTCCTATGCCGAAAAGCATTGGTTCTGAAAGTTCAATTTCCAGCTTTTTCAGCAAGCTTCCTGTTGCAGTGGTTTCACAGTGCTGTCCTTCAAAAGGAGTAAATTTCTCTATTATCATAGTACTCTTATCCTTGTTTTTTCCCAATTATATACCCAAAACTGGTCCAGCGCCCGCCATCTACCTCAAGAGTTTTAGGATCCTCTTCCGGGGACTGTTTACAGAATGGGTCGTGTTTGGCAAAATCCATCCACCACCGCCATGCATCCGGTGCATAAGCAGACTCAACTATTTCAAATCCTGCCGTTCTTACAAAGTCAGTTGTTTCATGAATAGTACGAAAACACTCTTTCCAGGAATATTCATCCTGAGATATATAGGGCATTAGGTCAGAAGGAATTTCGACATCAAGGTGCATGGGTTCGCCTAATCCGAAAACTCCTCCGGGTTTCAGCACACGATAAATTTCTTTCAAACACTTGAGATACCCCTCAATACCCTGCGACACCCGAACCATTTCCAGTGCAGTTGTTGAATAGACGTAGTCAAAGGATTCATCGGCAAAAAGAGTATCAGGAACACCGATTTTAAGTCCCACTACAGAATCCTCAACCTGCCATTTTTCTGCATTCATGCGCACATGATCAATCATCGGATTCTCTTGCTCTCTGTCATCCCAGGGATCTATCCCAACAACAAAAACTTCATACTCCTTAGCAAGAAAACAGGTCTGCCAGCCACGGTTGGTTCCTACATCAAGTAATTTCTTCCCAGCGGAAATTCCCATTTTTTCTGCCATAAACTCTGCCAGCTGCAGCCCTCCAGGACCACTGCATTGTGCATAAATAGTATCCAGATCGGTATATTTTTTTGATTTCTTATAGTCAATTTTTTGTATGATATTTTTCACTCCAATTAAGTGCTTCTTTCTCAATTTCCAGTATCAAACTATTTTTCCCATCGCAATATTCATCAATAGAATACGGGTATTTTATTGCTAACCCAATTTTCAATTCCTCATATTCCTTCAATCGTTTTTGATTGCTCAATAAGTAATCTCTAAAAGCAATATGTCTCAGTAGATTCTCATCATTTTCCTGAAACAGATGTATATGATGGGTTCGGATTTTATCTCCCTTACGGAAAAACCTCCTCCCCTTAATTCCATACTCACCTAAAGCACTATACCCAATCTTACTCATCTCACTATTTTTACTATCTGCTTCCGTCAGGCTATTAACCTCTATTAAGATATCAATTATAGGTTTCGCCGATAATCCGGGAATTGCCGTACTGCCGACATGATGAATTTTCAAAAGGTTTTTTCCAAATACAGTCCTCAGGATTTTCTCTTCCACTGAATAGAGCCGCTTCCAGTTTTCATCATATGGTACTACTTCAATTTTTCTCAAGTTTTTCTAACCTCTTATGTCATACTTGCAATAAAAACGAACCCCACCCCCAACGATACCTGGAAATAGCTGCAACAGGAGGGGTTTCAAGTGTCCATTGTTTGATAGCTGGATAGGATTTAAAGAGAAACTCAAAGAAGTCTATTCCCACACCATTTCTTTGAAATTCAGTATCAATAAAAATCCGTGCAAAATATGCTGTATCACTTCCTTTTCTGAAAAACCAAAATCCGCCAATAGTTCTGATTCCACATATTATTTTGTAGAATAAAGTAGATTCTTCTATCATTTTCTTATGAAAATTTATTGAATTATATCCCGGTGGGCCGCCTTCTTCCGGACTCCCTACCGAGACATCAGAGTGAAAAGCTCTAATTGAAATTGCCGTCAATTCTGCAGCATCTTCTAAAAAAGCTTTTACAAATGAAATATTGTCCAACTCCAGTCTCTCCTTCAGCAATGTATAAAATTCAAATTGGGTTCAGTTGATGTTGATATAGATACAACTGCTCCACCTATTTCTCCGGAATATTAAACCGGTCACTTTCAAACCTTTCCCCACCCAGCCAAAGATCAATCTTTATACCGCTGTCCGTTCGCTCAACATCAGCAAACTTGATTTGCCATCCTAAAAGATCCAGCTGGGATGAACCCAACAGATCACGACCAGTCATAGCACCGTAATAACCGGCAAGTTCAGGCCTTTTCCGGCTATTCAAAGCCTTCTCAATTTTTACAATTTCTTCATCTGTGTGGGTGTTGTCATCAAGAATTGCCAAATGCAGCCCATCCTTTTCCTGATGAAGGGATATGACCATTCGCATTGGATCACCCTGCAGTATATAACTTGAAATCTCTCCAATCAAATGAAGGATAAAATCTTTTCTTTTCATATCATATAACTCCCGGCAATATTACTGCGATTAATCTTTTTTATTCGTGTCGCGCCATTGGAGAACTGCAACGATAAGTGCGGCTGTTAAGCCTCCTGCGAAACCATTGTTGTACAAGTTCATTCCACCCTGCCAGACGCCAGTCTGCAGTACCATAAAGAGATGGATGAATCCAGCAACAATACCCGTAATAATTCCGAACTGCCCTGCTACAGGGGCAAGCGTCGTACCAAAAAGAGCCGCTAGAAGAGGACCCGGGGATGATAGCCCCTTTCCAAAAACCAGAGTACTCAGAATCACTCCCAGAACTATCGGCCAGGAATTTTTCAGGTGTGTACCAAAAGCCCCGAATCCCATAATTGTCAGCAGACCACCAAGGATGGGACCGTTAAAGTCTCCTCCCACAAGATACACGTATAAAAAACCAACTAATCCAAGTAGACCGCTGTTGATAAGCGACCCTTCCAAAGAAACAAGGTCCATAAAGTCCGAAGGAAGCCGACCGGGAAGTTTCTGTATTTCCAGGAGTCCTTTTAGGCTTTTCTTACCGCCGGAGATCAGTCCCACAATAATAAGTGAAACTGAAAGAACGGGGACCAACCAGATTAAGACCACAGATCGATCGGTGTACCACACCATGATATTTTCAAATTGATGCCCCGCTGCCCGAACAAGCGATGCAGCAAACAATGCAAAAAAACCGCATGACAACCCCATATTATAGAGGTTGTATCCCTGATGAAGATGCAGCATTGATACTGCAATTGCCGGAAGGAGAAAACCGGTAAGTATTCCGCCTGCAATCCCCGCAGGAATTCCAAGAACCCCGGTAAAGCCGAACTCAAAGACAATCAAGCTGATAAGTGGACCGAGAGCGGTTCCAAAAAGTGCAATAATGATATATTCCCTGAATGTTTTTCCGGCAAATTTTGCTGCAAGGCATACCCCGATAATGATTGGAAGTATATTTAACGGAGTTTTACCAAAAAAGCCGAATCCCATAATAGTGAATATGGCAGCGAAGGTAGGACCGGATAATTGAACCTTAAGGATGATTATGAAGATCAGGCCAACAGCCCCAGCCAGGGCGGCATTAATGAGGGTTCCCCCCACACCTACAACTGCAATAAAGTCATTAATCAATCTTCCCGGCTGAATCTGCAGTTTGAGAAAACCCTGAAAAGCGACTCCCGGTCCATCTGCAATCAACCCTGCCGCAATGAAAGCAAGCATAACTATTACCAAGAAGGCGAGAAGAACTGTATTATGTTTTTCCATCTACACCTATTCCTCCCCTTGTTATATTTAGTGTTCACTTTTTACATTATAACATGGGGGCTGCACTCTGTATTATTTCTCTAATGCAAAATTTTCATTATTCATCATTCAACGTTTTTACAATCCCTCCTGCCCATGAAGTAATTAAATCCCAGTCCCGGAAATCTCCGATAGATCCCTGGGCATTCTTAAACATCATTTTTTCGAGAGGATTTAGTTTCTCCAGATCAACCTTACCAAGAAATAAGGTAATATCACGTGGTTGAATTTGGTCAGCGACAGGCTGAAGTGCTTTGGGAAAATTCCAATCCACTTTCACGTCTTCTGATTCATCCTTACCCGTAAGGCCGCATGAAAACAGCCAAACAGACTTCTCTGACAACACTTTTATATTTCTTTTTAAAAATCTTGAAGCTTTTTTGCGCCACTGTCCAATATAGACCGAGCTGCCCAACACTACTGCCTGATAGGATTTCAGATCTGCTACGCGCTCTACAGAGAGCACCTCTGCAGAATAACCCGCTTCGTTTAAAATTTGACCAATTTTTTTAGCAATTTCTGCTGCTGCACCATACTTTGTGGCATAAGCTACCAATACTCGTTTCTCCATCCAACACTCTCCATTGCATAAAAAATTTTCCGTTTACAGGAAACCAATGCCGTTGTTTAGTATATCATAAAAAAAATCTCATCACTTACAGAAATATACAGCATTTTCACAACAACTCTACAAGACATTTCATCGGCACCCATCCACAGTCTCCATCCCCCTTAACGGCAACCCCAAAACCATTCAGCTGTTCACCAACAGAAAGTATTTCACCAATATGGACAGTTAACTCTTTTGCATCATAATTCTGGATAAAAACCCCTTTATCCTCAAGAATTTCAAGATACTGCCTTGGACACCATGCCTCTTTCTCACTCCTGTCATCACCAGAAACCACGCACCTAATCCAGTTTCCCCACTCAGGATCATCAGCAAACTCTGTTCCAATATGTACAATTTCACCCTTATGAAAAATGATTGAGACCGGATAGGGAGATATGTATTCTGTGATTACTTTGTAGGTTTTATTTTCTTCTGTCATAATTTGTTCCTCACATTGAAGAGTGTCATTTCATCAGTATAAACTCTATTGCATACCATTGCATAAATAAATTATTATAGGTTTTGAAAAAAAATCCATATGAAGTGACCCGAACAGCCCGGAGCTTAACTCTATGAATCAGGAACAATAAAAATCAGGCAGTCGGCCTATAACAAAACCTGCTCTAATCATCATCTTTCTGCTCGCCGTTGGAGCACTTACCGGTGGAATATCAGCACTGTTTATCTTTCTGCAGTCAAAAACAATTGGCTTTATCTGGCATAATTTAGCTTACATAGTACAGTTCAACCCTGCCCTGTTTACCATACTCATCTGCCTTACAGGAGGTCTTTTCGTTGGTTTGCTATTGAAGAAATTCGGAGATCAGGAACCAGTCCATTTTGAGACCCCCCCCCGTTGAAGAGGGTGATGAAAAACCGGTAACTATCAAATCACTTTTGGTCACACTGGTCTTATCGTTAGTCACTCTTACTTTTGGAGCACCATTGGGACAGGAAGGAATGGTACAGGTATTTGCAGAAGGGTTTGAGGCTGGTGCTGCTTTCCTCATACTGGCAGGAATAATAAAATTATGCTTAATGAAAATATTTAGTTACTCCGGCTGGAAAGGTGGAGAAATTTTCCCCGGAATATTTTCCATGGTGTTAATTGGATTAGGTTTTTCTCAACTTATACCGGAAATACACTCTTTAATTTGTATCGCTGCTTTAGAATCAGGATATCCCAGTATGGCTTTAAAAAGACCTATAATAGCCGGGTTAGTAGTAATTCTTTTTATCCCTTTATCCACCTACCCGCTTGTCATAACCGGTTGTACCGTAACGGCATTAGTATTAAAAATCAGAAAAATCCGGTTACTGCGCTCGGAAGCAACTACGTAAACTGAAATCGCAACCGCAAACGCAAACGATCCCTACTTACCATGAAGCAGCAGCGCAAAATAATCAGGAATCTTTGCGGTAAAGGTTATTTTCTCTTTTGTATGCGGGTGCAGCAGTGAGAGGGATGCTGCATGAAGTGCAAGCCGCCTGTTCCCACTCTCTTTTCGCCCATATTTTTTATCACCAAAAATGGGACAGCCTTTATCTGCAAGATGCACACGAATCTGATTTTTCTTACCGGTATGCAGATAAACCTCAAGTAAACTATAATTCTTTGTCTTTTTAATAACTTTGTATCCGGTGCTGGCAAACTGTCCTTTTTCCGGATCCGAAACAGAATACATTTTAAAAGCACTGTTTTCTACAAGGTAAGAAGAGATTTCACCCTCCTCTTCCTCCATATTTCCATGTACTACTGCATAATAGGTTTTTTCAAACTTCTGCCACTCAGCCTGAAGATAGCGTTTTGCCTCTTCGCTTTTAGCAAAAACAAGAACACCTGAAGTCTCCCTGTCCAGACGATGGACTATAAAAACCCGGTTTTTCGATTTTGAGTTTCCTTTTCGCACGTACTCATTCAGAAGAAAGAAAGCAGTATTATCCCTGACCTTATCATTACTCACCGTTAAAAGACCACTCATTTTATCCACAACCATGATATCGCGATCTTCATAGAGAATAGAGAGCCCCTTAGGTTGATATTTTTTCGGGGGCCGCTTAAAATTTTTCTGTTTTTCATCCATCATAATAACTGCACAGTACCGTAATTAGGACTTCCTGATCAAGAAGCAATTAGGAATGTATTACTGATTAACTTTCGCAGGATCAATATGCTTCTCAACCACCCCTTCAGGCTTCTGCAGATAAACCAACGGTTTCTCCTCGGGTATTTTCCCATCCATTACAGGAGTCCATATAGCATGTGCTTCCATCAGCTCACGGGTCATCGTACGAATTTCATCCAGAGTGCAGCTCATTGCCGTAAGAGGGTCCAATGCCATAGCCTGAAAAACACGTTCCGGATCTGATTCCTGAACAGCCAATACCGCCAGCTCCTGGACATTCAACTGAGTTCTGTTTAGAGCAGCAAGGTGGGGAGGGATCGAGCCGACATGTACCGGCTGCACCCCATTTTTATTCACTACACAGGGAACCTCGACAACTGCATCCTTCGGCAGATTTTCAATATAACCATGATTCATTACATTCCCGTATATGATAGTTGTTTCACCGGTTTCAAGTGCATGAATAATCTGTGATCCATATTCATGACTCCTCTCAAGATCAATCGGGTCTTCCCAATCAGCCATTTTTTTCATCTGTTCCTGCCAGTCAGGCCGATCATACAGCTCCTTGATAAAGCCGAATCCCCCATTCCACTTTGAAAATTCTGATGGACAATACCGTTTTATGGTCTCTTCGTTCTTTCGAAACCAGGGATTGTATTCTGATACATGCCCACTTGATTCAGTTACCGGGTATCCGAGATGCTTAACATATTCCATTCGGGTTGAATCGCCATACCAAATCTCCGGCTTCACCGCCAGCTCTCGTATTACCGGAAGCAGATCAGTACCGTTATGCTCAAATTTTGTAAACCAAGCCTCATGATTGATTCCTGCACAAAGATAGTTTATCTCTTCCAGGGATATCTCCAGCCTGTCAGCCCATTCCCGAGCCGTTCCCTGTACGGAGTGACATAGTCCAACATATTTAAGCTCCGGCGCCTCTTCAATAAATCCTTTAGAGAGCATTCCCATCGGATTAGTGTAGTTTAAAACCAAAGCGTCAGGGCATAATTTCTGTATATCTCCGGCTATCTCCTGAAGTACCGGAAGAGTTCTTATACAACGCATAATACCGCCAGGGGTCAGAGTATCTCCAATGCACTGGTCAATCCCATACTTCTTTGCAATATCTATCTCTTTCTCAATAGCTTCGTATCCACCAACTAAAATGCTGATAATTACATACTTTGCACCATTAAGTGCCTCTTTTCGATCAGTAAAGGAGGAGACCCTGGCTTTTGCGTATCCACCTTCAGTGAAAATTCTTTGTACAATCTGCTCAGCATACTGCAGTCTTAACGGATCAGTATCCACTAAACGAAAATGAGAATCCTGCAGTTCCGGATAGGTGAGAATATCTGCGGTCAGTCTGCTGGAAAAACTTAGACTGCCTGCTCCAATAATTACAATTTCAGCCATTAGATGCCCCTATACATTTATTTTATTTACTCTTAACACTCTATCTGATTATAATAAGGAATTATAGTTTTACAACTGTCTTTTTGTTGTTTTATAGTGGTACTTCCGGTGTATTTACGGTATATTTCAGTTATTATGATTAACCAACGATTTATTTCACAAAAATCGACACCAACTATAGAACTCCTTTTCTGCGGGGATGAGAAGTGCTCTCCAGCTCATGAATTTGGAGGATTACGTACCCACATACTGGTACATGTCGTGGTATCCGGAAAGGGAAAATTCTATTGGGAAAGAAAATCCTGGGAACTGACTTCCGGAGATGCTTTTGTTATATTTCCTGATGAAAAACACTTGTACCGAGCGGATACAGATGACCCCTGGCACTATTTTTGGATAGCAATGAACAGATCACTGATACCCTATCTTCTGCAAAATGGTGTTTCGCAGGAGAAACCTATTCTTTCCACTGAGAACGCAGCAGAACTTTATAGATTCTACAGATCTCTCTACACAGGAACTGAAAATGGACGAGTAATCCAGGAACTGGATCGGTATGCTATCGTTTACCGGATTATGGCAAACCTATTGAAGCACCATGTAAGCAGAATCCCACTGCCCGGGTCGCTTATTAAAACCGATCATACCCAAACCATGCTCTCATTTATCAATAGTTATTATCAGACTTCAATCTCTGTGGAAAATGTCGCAGCGTATGTGCATCTGGAGCGCACCTATGCTTCCAGACTTTTTAAGAATAAAACAGGTTGGGGAATAGCCGGGTATATCCGAAACAAACGGTTGGAAAAATCGAAGGAACACTTAATGAAGGGGATTTCTGCTAAACAGGCTGCATATAGTGTAGGTTTTCAGGTTTACGAAAATTATTTAAAAGCTTTTAAAAGGAGATATGGGGAGACCCCGGGAGAGTTTAGATCCCGATTATATCTATGATTCAGAGGTATTTTCATCTATTTTTTGTGATATCTCAATGGCCTCAGTAATGATAGTGTCCGGATAATCGTTAATCTGAAGTATCCTGATGGCATTTCTGTGCTTTAATTTCCCATCCTTCAGTTTATAGTCAAAATCAACTGTTTTAGCACTCACAAGTTCGCTAAAATGATATAACTCATACTCATCGTGTAACAAATCGGCCAACTCAATATCATGTGTTGAAACTAATACAATATTATCAGCTTGTGCCAAGAAAGATAAAACTGCTTTTCCGGCAGAAATCCGCTCTATAGTATTCGTCCCTTTATATATTTCATCCAGTAAAAACAGGTTCGGCATTCCACTTTCGCTCTTTTTAATCATATCTTTGATAGTGAGCACTTCCTCAAAATAGTAACTTCTATCATTCAATAAATCGTCACTAATCCTTATTGCAGACAATATCCTCATTGTTGGTATAGAGTACTGATCGGCAAAACAGGTATTCAATGTCAGTGCAGTGAGTGTGTTTATTCCAATGGTTCGAATAAACGATGTTTTACCGGACATATTGGATCCGGTAAGGAGAATCGACCTTCCATCAATATTGATGCTGTTTTTTATGCAGTTTTCAATTAAAGGATGATACACATTCTTTGCCGTAATGCTGTTTCTCTGCTCTTCATTGACTTCCGGAATACAGTAGGTCTCCAGCCCTTCCCGTAAGGATGCTATTGAAACCAGAGCATCAATTTTACCAACATAAGTAAAAACATCCTCTATCTCTTCTCTTTTTGTATCGAGTTCTTTCAGAACGTTAAACAACAACAGGGGCTCCAGTAAAAATAGTATTTTAATTATCTCAAAAAAAGCCCAAAAGAATAACAGTAAATCACCTTCCAGCTTCCCCTCAAGTTTGAAAAACAACATTCTATTCCTGATTTTATGTAGTGTCTTTATAGATTCGGGCAACCTGGGGTTTATCGTTTTTAACTGATCATTATTAAAGAGTTCTCCGGCTATAGTTTGTAATTTTAGCAGCTGGGGGATAGTCCCAATGTATTTATGCAGGTTTTTCTTATTCAGGGAGTGAATAACCAGGTTGATGATAAATACTCCAAGTAAGGGTAAAAGAATTTGGGAGTTAAAGAAAAATAGTATCACTAAAAACAGACTGGTAATCGAGAGCACCTTATAAAGAAAATACCATTTCGGCGGATTTACATGATTTTCCTGAATTAACGATGAGATATAACCAGCCTCTTTCTTCTTGAGCTTTTCTAATTTCATCTGAACAGCTGCTCTTACATCTTGGTTGTTGGCAAACAGTGAAATCATTGGTTCATTTTCATTGTTGTTAATTGAGCTTGATGGGATAGTTCTTAACTTGTTATAGAGGTATTGCTGGCCAACTTTCGAGTGTGTTCTGTCAATAAACATGAACAATTCCCGAAAATCCAAATCATTACAGGTTCTGTCGGAAAGCACTTGAGATGCATCAGAGTTATCTTTTTTTCTATAATAATTCTCTATAAGATCGAAATCGAATGAGTCTTTCTTGACCTTTCCAAATGTTGAAAGTAATCGTTGAATTGCCTTCCTCGCTGCTTTACGTATCATTACGGTATTCATCCTTATAAAGTGACCTGAAACCGGTGGGATTGTAATAACTGGAAATTAATAGGTAGAAAAAAATTATCCCACTAAATATTACCCAAAAAACAGGAAAAAGTTTTGTGTTTGATTAAATCCTTTACTGAAATTGGTTTACCATTCAGAAAAACCACCGGCTTCAGGTCACTCTTTAATCCTTAGTTAAATCCTTTCTCATCCAGTAATATACAGATCCAGGCGGGTAATCGTCCAGTTTTCCTGTAACATAATACCCTTGCTTCTCATAGAAAATCCGTGCCTGAAACTCAAATGTAGTAAGGAAACACCTTTTACACCCTCTTTTAACTGCAATAGATTCAGCTTCCTGCAGCAGGGCAGTGCCGACTCCCTCACCTCTTAATTCTTCCGGAATATAGAAGTCCTCAATATCCAGCCAATCCCAATAAGTACTTGCCGTAAGACCTCCAACAAAATTTCCTGATGCATCTTTAAGCATTACATGTAGTGGAGTTGAAGATCCCGGTTTTCGGGACTCTTTATGATAGGGAGATTTCTCATTATTGAAATGCTTTATTTTATTATGAAGAAATTCTGCAAACTCTTTCTCTTCTTTTTCTGATAGTATGGTTTCTGTGGTCAAAACTGCTCCTCATAGCATAACCTTTCTTACAATTTAAACGGTACTTTTTTCATTACCAAAAAGCGAGCCTACAGCAGCAGCCACATTCTCCCCATCCAGTGCGGATGAGACAATACCGCCTGAGTAACCGGCTCCTTCACCTGCTGGATAGAGTCCCTTTAATCCCCTGCACTCAAGCAGTTCCGGATCTCTCAATACCCTGACAGGTGAAGATGTACGTGACTCAACCCCCAAAACGATTGCATCACCGGAGACAAATCCCTTCATATTATGGTTAAAAGTTCTAAAACCTCTCTTTAGACGGGAAGCGATCTCTTTCGGCAGCCATTTATCCAGTCGTGACAGGACTACTCCGGGAGCATAAGAACATTCAGGAAGATCAGTTGACTGACGACCCTCTATAAAATCCACCAATTTTTGCGCCGGTGCCATTTGTCCTTTTCCATGAATTTTCGCTTCATGCTCAAACCATTTTTGATAACGCACTCCTGCCAATGCACGCCATGCAGTATCAGGAAGTCCCGGATTATCATCATTGATAAACTTTTCAGGGATATCCTCAGGCTGAATCTCGACAACAACTGCGGCATTTGACCAGCGGGTATTTCTATTTGAGGGAGACATTCCATTCACTACAATTTCATCATCAGCTGTTGCGGAGGGAACAATTACCCCGCCGGGGCACATGCAGAATGAGTAGACGCCCCGTCCTTCAACCTGGGCTGCAAGCCGATACGATGCGGTACCCAAATCTCCGGGATCCTTCCCGTGATATTGAATAGCATCAATCATTGCACGGGGATGTTCAACTCTAACCCCCATTGCAAAGGTTTTTGCTTCCAATTCCGCACTGTTTTCTGCCAACAGAGTATAAACCTCACGGGCTGAGTGGCCGGTTGCCAGAATGACCCCTTCTCCGGAAATTGTCCTGCCGTCCGCAGTTGTCACACCTTTGACTACCTGTTCATCATCTTTAACCAGACCGATACATTTCGTATTAAAGAGTACTTCTCCACCATAGGAGATAATTGTTTCTCTGATTTTCTGCACGATACTACTTAACCGGTCTGTTCCAATATGCGGCTGTGAATCTGTAAGAACACTCTCATCTGCACCATGATAATGCAGTATTGAGAGGATATGATTAACATTGCCCCGTTTTTTTGATCTGGTGAAAAGCTTACCGTCTGAAAATGTACCGGCTCCACCTTCACCAAAGCAGTAGTTTGAATTTGGATTCACCCTCTGCTCACGGCTGATCTGGGCAATATCAAGTCTTCTTTCCGACGTGTTAGGTCCCCGTTCGACTATCACAGGCTTCAGTCCATATTCCAGAAGCTTCAAAGCAGCAAACAATCCTGCCGGACCTGCTCCTACAACAACCACTCTCCTGGCATCATCTCCGGAAACATCTTTCCAATCCGGTTTATACGGAGTCACCACAGGAGGTTCTTCATTAATATATACGGTATAACGCAGATTAACCTTGAGCTGTCCACGTCTGGCATCAATAGAGTATTTGTTCAGCACAAATGCACGAATACTCTTTTCTGCCGCTTTAAGCTGCTTTGCTATAATTTTGCGAAGTTCATCTTCCGGCTTCTTATAATATTGATCCACAACTATCGTTACTGTCTTAATCATCTTTTTTTACACCTTTTATCGAGAAAAATAACCAATTTGCCTGTTGTTAGAGTAATCTGACATATTGTAATAGATCCTGCAAATTTTCCCGCCTGGCAAAGTTGACTGGTTTATCAAAGGCTGCAAGCATACCACGTTCATCAGAACTTCTACTCTTCCTGAGTGATATTTTAAATTTCAGCATTGCCATGAGCATCTTGTTATACAGGTTCAGTCGGGTATAGTCAAACCCTCCACGCAGATAGAACAGGCTAATACGATTTTGTTCTTCACGGGTAAAATTACCATTGAGTATTTCGTCGCAAATCCCCTCTTTAGCGGGAGATGCCCCAACTGCAAAAACTACTATACAAGTATTTTCAAACTCAGGAAGCTGCTTTTTAATAAATTTAATACCATTAATACCAACAGCATGCAGGCTCCCTCCATATATAATCAGATCATATAAAGGGAGCATTTCAGTCTTGATCGATCTTAACGGAAGAATGTCAGCACATAAGGATTCTGCAATCCATTCTGCATAGCACTGTGTATAACCGGATAATGATGTATAGCATACAAGCGTTTTCAATTAATTTCTCCTCTCAGCAGCAGCCGCAGACAACTCAAGTAGATATTCACCTCAATTGAGCCAAAATACCCTTAACAGCACTTCCCAAAATCATGGTGTCCATGCCCACAGCTATCAATGTATATCCCATATCAATATACGGCTTAACAGATTCCACTGTTGGTCCAAATATACCTAATGGGATCCCTACTCGCTCTGCATACTCCTTAACCAGTGAAATTGCTTTCTGGACATCCGGATCACCTATACACCCAGGTTTTCCCATACTGGCAGATAAATCATACGGCCCGATAAAAAGGCAGTCAATTCCGGAAATTTCAACAATAGTATCAATGTTGTTTACAGCATCTATATGTTCGATTTGAATAATAACAGCAGTCTCTTTATTTGCCGAATCTATATATTCCTGAAATTTCTCACCATAGCCTTGAGCCCTTGCAACACCAACACTGCGAACACCTTCAGGAGGATATTTACAGAGCCGAACTGCCTGCTCTGCAGCTTCAGCGGTTGACACCTGCGGTACAATAATTCCGGAAGCACCGGCATCAAGTGCCTTTTTTATCCATGTTTCATCAATTGAAGGCACACGTACCATACAGGGGGTTAGCGGAGAAGCAGTCTGCAGAATGTTCTGTGCATCCTTACTGTTTAATGTACTATGTTCAAGATCAATAAAAAGCCAGTCAAAACCGGCAGAACAAAGTATTTCAGTAATTTCCGGAGACGGCAGGGTCTGTATTGTTCCCACAAGCAGATCACCCCGGTGCAATTTTGTTTTAAATGATTCATTCATAAATATATCCTCATTTCTGCATAAAACACCTATTAGGAATCTATCTGTGTATCCGGTAATTCCAGCACATCTACCGATTGGAGTGATTTGCCGGCAATTCCCTTAATTGATCCGAAAAGAGCAGATATATTCTCCTGCACAACCCATATCTGTTTCTCTCTTTCAGCCCAAATCCTGTGCATGGCCTTCTTCTCTGAATTCAGCTGATTAATCATACCATCATAGTTTTCTACAACTCTTTTTATACTTTGGACAAACTCAGTGCTGGTAAGATAATTGTACATTAATTCCATCTTATCACTCTTATTTTCCTGAGACAATTTTACGGAGTTTGTTTTAATCAGCATCTCCCTGAGAACAAAAGAGAGACTCTTAACCTCGTGAAAACTGCAAATCCACACCCCATTCTTTTCACCAAAACGATCCATATCACCAGGGTAGGTTTCAGTAACAATCACGGCAATATCAGCCTTGCACATAACCTGGTCCTGTTTTAATTTATCTATCCAATCATTTGCAAAGTTTTTTGTCCGCTTGCTTTCATACACAATTGAACCGCATTTCTGCTGATTTGCATTGATAACGGTTTGTATTGAATCCGCACCGCGAATCCCTTTCGGGACTGCCTCTATATTGTCAAAAGGGTATGTTCTTGCTAATAGATCTTCAAGTGCCAGCTCCTGAACTTCACCCTGGAGCTGCATCGAGCCCTGTTCAGCTTTTCTTTTCATCTCTTCCGCGAGTTTTTTATTATCTTCAATTTGTTTGAGAAGTTTTATTTTTTCAAGTTCAAAGCTTTCCCGTTCCTTTGCTCTTGCTTTATTTTCAATATCCTTCTGTTTTTCAAGAATTTTCTTCTCTATTTGTATATCGATGTCCTCCTGCTGCTCTTTCAATGCTGCTTCTTGTTTCATGAGGGCAACTTCTTTTATTCTTAACGTCTTGTTTTCAGCCTTTCGTTTTTCATTTTCATCCTGAAGAGCTTTCATTTTCTCTTCAACTGACTCAATTGCATTTTTTTCAATCTTCGTTTTTTCTTTGATTAGCTGCCTGGCTATTTCAGCCTGGAAAAGTTCATCTTCTCTCTCTTTTTTCTCTCCAAACAGCCGTTTCTCTTCTTCAAGCTTTCTTTTTTCCTGATTAAACTTTTCAGCCTGTTCATGTACCTTTATCTCATATTCTGCTTTAAAATGAGCTTCAAGTTCGCCTGAAAGCGCCTCTTCTACATCAAAGCTATGACCGCAGTTAGGACATTTAATATTATTCTTCATTTTTCTCCCTCAAAACTACTGGATATATTGGTAGACAATTATCAGTTTTCACTATAGCATTATTGCATGAAACGTACCCTGTTTGGAAGAACAATGGTAATTACCGGGGCAGGTTCAAGTTTTGATGCTGCATTGGCTCAGGAAGCAGCAGGAAGGAGATAGGTATGAGAGATAATGAATATGACAGATTCGGACCCTGGGTTATTAAAATCACAGATAAAGATCCCCTTCCACCGCTTTTTGTTCCCTATATACGCAGAGATGAAATCCCGCAACTCAGCATAAAAATTCCTCGTATTATAGAGAGACGAAACGCACACCCAGGTATGAACCTCTATGATTATGTGGTGAATCTTTATAGCAACGATATGATCATTCTGGAAAGAATCGGGGATGATGTTGAATCAAAAAGCTTCCTGTATGAAGAAATTGAATGCCTCAGTTATAAAGAAGAACTTCTTAGTGGAAACTTGAATCTCGTCATGGCTAATAAGAGTTTCAATCTACCCTTCAATACTGTATCAGGTAATATTATGCAAAGATTGGTTAACCTAATTCGGCAGAAATATATCGACACCACCAGAAACGAAAATATCGTTAATCAAACAGAATTTACAGACAGCAATCTCAGCTTTTTCTTCACAGGGCTCCTGACTGAAGGCAGGAAACTTAATCCGGAGTTCAAGGTTTTCGCATCACAAATCGAAACTCCTGTTACCTCCATAGAACCATCAGGATTTAAAAAGCTCATCTATGGAGTCATCGGTAAGCGCCTTCTGGAGTCACTTCATTTGTCAGATGGACGCGAATTGAAAATTCTAAATCGGGGAAAAACTTTTAGATACAGAGGGCAGGCAACCTATGGAAAAGAGATTCTCTACATACCTTTGAATAAAATTACAAATATTGCCTGGTCCGACAACCAAAAAATTCCGGGTATTTTGCATCTGACTATATCAACTTCTGGTGGAAGTTATCAATTTGCTTTTGTCCAAAACAATCCATCAGCTGAGACCTATGCCCAGGTCCTAAAGATGGTAATCAGGTAGAAACCCACAATTGTAACCTGTTTTTCAAGAACTAGTATTGTTTATATTCAGCCAAAAAATTACCGAACCGGGGATATAGCTCTTTATATCGCTCATAATTGGGATAGTACATTTCACTTCTGGATTTGTCCGGAATAAATTTCCTGCCGGAAACAACCATAGCTTCTGCTGCATCCTGCAGGTTTTCAAAAGCACCGCAACCGCAGGCGGCAAGCATTGCAGCTCCGAGGGCTCCCGCCTCAGCCTCTACTGTCCGAATACACGGTCGTTCAAGAATATCAGCGGTAAGCTGCATCCAGATGTCAGACTTACTTCCTCCGCCAACAACCCTGAATTCATCTATCTCAAACTCCATCCCCGGCGGAAGATTGTCCAGATTCTCTTTTAGATAAAAGGCTATCCCTTCCAGCAATCCTTTACAGACATCCCCACGGGTAGTATCAATCGTTAATCCGGAAATATTACCCGAAGTTTTCTCAATAAAATAAGGCGGACCTGTTGTGGTGAAATGAGGAAGTACGGAAACCGGACTGGGACCGGCAGGCATCTCGTGCATCAGATGTTCATAGATATTGACCTCACTGAACTCATTAACTCCAAGAGCAAAAGTATCACGAAACCACTTGAGAAGAATTCCACCCTGATTATAGATAAAGCTTACCCACTGTCCGGGAACTGCATGGTGCTCGGTGTTCAACCCTCTTGTAAGCATCCCGCTGATATCACCCCGCTGATTGGCTACAGATACAATACAGTGAAACGTCCCCATACCATACATTGCAGTTCCCTGCTCCAGTACCCCGCACCCAAGTGCGTTGGCACATTGATCGTGTGTTCCCACCACTAATAACGGGGAAGAAGAAAATCCAAGCTCATCGGCAAGTTCCGGAAGAACCTTTCCACATACGGTTCCAGCTTCTGCCAGCTCCGGCAGCTTTTCCTGTGTAAAGCCCATTTTATTCAACAGAGCAGTATTCCATTCCTCTTTTTCAATATCGAGTACAAGGGTCCGATTAGCCAGCGCATAATCCACAACCGGTTCAGCTCCCAGCATATAGAGAATATAACTTCCCCAAAGCAGAAATTTATAGGTTTGTGCATATAAGGCAGGTTGATTCTTTTTATACCAGAATAGTTTGGTTAATCCATAGTTGGGAGCAAGAGGATTTCCGTTAACAGTGTAGAGTTCTTCGTCTGTAATATATTGCCGCAGCTCCGGCAGAAGGTCACTCCCTCGCCTGTCAAAATTAAGCAGAGAATTGGCTATAGGAGTTCGATCCCGAGAAACAGGTACAATTGCTTCACCCAGGGAGCTGACTGATATCGCTTCGACAGTGTCTATTGAACCGGAGGCACACTCCCTGATCAGGCCTTTTACCTGAGTCCACACTTGTAGAGCATCAAGCTCTGCATGACCGGGGGCATCATGGATAATTTCATACTCCCTGTAGGCTGATGATAACGATTTACCCGAAGCATTAAAGAGTACAGCTTTACAGCCGGTAGTTCCCAGATCTATCCCCAGAAAACTCATACTTGCTCCCGCTTCCTAATCAGTTACCAATGAAGCTTTTCCTGATATTGCCAAATCCTTTGTAAAAACTTCACAGCATCTGTCATAGAGTTTCTGCTGAGCCTTATCTATACTGCCTGTTTCCTTGAGTCCCTGCTCATATACCTGTCGCAAATCCGTACCAATGTTCATCTTTGCAATTCCGAGGGCAGAGGCTTTCCTCACATAATCAAGATTAATGCCGCTTCCACCATGGAGAACAAGTGGTACTCCCAGTGCATCATTAAGCGCTTTTAGATGCTCCAGGTTAATCCTGGCTTCCGGTTTTTTCTGATCCATACCGGCACCTGATATTGCACCATGAATATTTCCAATAGCTACTGAGAGCCAGTCACAGTTTGTCTCTTTAATAAACCGAACAGCCTCTTCTACATCAGTGAACCCTTTCCCACTGGCAAACAGTTCCTCATAAGGAGGAATAGGGCCGCTTTCGTGTCCAAGCACTGCACCAAGCTCAGCCTCAACGGCAACACCATACTGGTGAGCATAATCAGCAACCTCTTTTGCCGTCTCTATATTTCCTTCGAGCGAAAGTCGGGAACCGTCTATCATAACCGAATCATAACCAAGTTCGACTGATTCACGGATAAAACTCATATAATCAAGCTTCACCTGCATTTCATCGATAACCGGAATATGATCGAGATGCAGCCGGGTAAATCTTTCGTTCTTATATTTGGTATATTCCAAATATACATCCTTTAGACTGCCGGCACCGAAATTATTCCAATCCACACGAGACACTTCAATCAGGACAAAAGTAGTAGTGTCTGCAGCAGCATTTATCATGGGTTCGGTCATTGGCAGATGAGCAACATTAAGAGCGGGAATAAGAACACCCTGTTTTCGGGCTTTTTTCATGATTTCGGTAGTCTTAAGCATTATAAATTCCTTTTTGTTTTCCTAAAGATCTTCAAAATCAGGAATTTTAACTTCGGTTCCATTTTTCATAGCTGATTCATGGGCACATAACCCAGCTGAGGTTATGTTAGAAGCCTTAACAGCATCGACTGCTGAATTCCGTCCTTCCATAATTGCATTGACAAACTCGTTTACCAGATGAGGGTGCGACCCGCCATGTCCGGCACCCTGAATAAATGATACATGATCCTGATCACTTATCTGTTCTCTTTTTGTATACTTTTTAATCTCTTCAGGCAGTAAGGCGTCCGTATCCGGCACATGAATCCTTCGTGCACTCTCACCGCCTTCATACAGGACATGTCCCTCTTCAGCAATCTGCTCCCATTCAAAGGACATCTTTTCACCATAGCAGTCAAAACTTTCGCGATACTGGCGAACAGTGTTATAGAGGGATCTTGTTGCCTCAATCCTGACATCAGACTCTTTTAGTTTGAATGTAGCTGTTTCTATAGCAAAAGGAGATCCGTATCGGGAAATCATATCCTCATCAATCATACCCGAACCATGACATACAACGGTATCTACAAGAGATTTATTAATATCAACTAACGGGCTTATAGCATGAGTTCCATAGAACATGGGAGGAAATCCAAGCCAGTATTCAGGCCATCCCTCGAGTCCCATATCCTGCTGATGTGATCCCCGGGCAAACTGGATTCTTCCGAATTTTCCACTTTCTACAAGATTTTTTACATAAAGATATTCACGGCTGTATAAAACCGTTTCCATCATCATATAG
>JABMQR010000290.1 GCA_013202335.1 Bacteroidota bacterium | reverse complement strand
CGGAACATCGACTCAGATGACGTGTTATTTCCGGCTGCATTCATTCAGATTTTGGCAACGATTTTTTTTCGGGGCCGGACTTCTTTTACCCCTTGACGTATTGGGGGCTTATATGTGTTTTATTGTGTAATATTTATCATTCCTTTTCTAAGATAAAAAAAAGAAATGCTGGCCTTGTTTTCAACCGCTTGTACATTTCCCTATCAATCCCTTTCAAACTATGATCAGGTTCTGGTTCAGCAATTTCTAATAATGTGAGGTTACTACTTACCATTGGCTGGATGTATTCATTCAGAGGCCTCACGAAATACATGACCTTAAGGGGTTCTCCAAATCCACTCCATTCATCTTCAATTAAGCTCTTATTGAAATAATTCTCTTTATTGAAATGCGTAAAATCATTAATTGGATGATGTGTAGAGATTATGCACTTTCCACCGGGGACAAGCATCCTATGAAATTCTTCCAATGTTTTGTCCCAACTTTCAAGATAATGCAAAACCAGAGAACAGATTATTACATCGATGCTGTTAGCATCGACAAATCTAAATGGCTTGGAAATGTCATGCACATAACCTGCAATTTTGTTATCACATACCTCCAGGGTGTGCTCAATCATCTTTTTACTTGCATCCACTGATATTACATCCGCACCTCTCTCCGAGCAGTACTTCGAGTAAAATCCGGTTGCGCAACCCAAATCTAAGACTTTCCGTCCTTGAACTGATGGCAAGTTTTTTATAATAAATGGCCTCTCGTAATATGTAGTAAAAGGTTTCTTATCCGCGGATGATATATATTCCGCTGCGATAGAATCGTAATTTGTTCTATCTGAAAGTGACTTTTTCACTTGGGTCTCTCCTTACCACAGTTCTATACGCAATATAACGTCAAGCTCACGAACACCCTCGCAGGCGTCTCTGTGCAGCACTTTGTTATCTTCTCTACCTCCACCAATCTTCTTGAGGTACACATTCAACATCTAGTCCCAAGCCTGCAAGATATTTCGCCATTTGTGTACGCATCACTAAGAACTCGGATGCCGCATGCGAAACGGCGACAAGAAGCATCCGGCTCTCGTTAGCAAGATGAAAGATAGCTTGGTTTGATTTACTGAACCGAGTTCTGACATTATGGTCCTGAGGTTTCTGTCGGAAATACCACTCTCCTGAAAGATACATATCACAATCTCGGTTGGCTGCATCTCTGATGTTGTCCAAGTCATCTCCGCCTCCGGCGACAACAGCGACTCGCGATATCTTCTGGGGAGCGTTGCCACCGACTTCAACCCAGGGCACCTGAAAAGTTCTTCGAATTGATGTCAGGCAATCTAAAGATTGTGGGATATGGAACTCAGCGATTCGTCCAGCATAGCCTTGGCCATACGGCACGAACTTCTCTATCTCGTGCAAACCGAGTTCCTTGATAATAGCCGAATTTGTACCACAAGAATCATGACCATCCAACGGTGCGTGGATCGAATAAAAAGAGATTGCGCTTTCTTGAAGAGCATTTAGGTGTTCTGGATCGATTGGTAGGAATCCCCTGCCGGATACCTCCATGTCAACAGGATGATGGGCGATAAGGAGCGCAGGTTGATCGCTTCGCTCTAGAACAGTAGCTATGACCCCTGGGGTCGGAAACGAGCAACAAAAGACTTTCTGTACGTCATCACTCGATCTCAACATGAGACCGTTAAACAACTCACAAAATCGCTGTTCAAAGACCCTTTCGTATGGATACTGGATTGCTTCGTAGGTTCGCGGTACCCATTTCCGCATGGCTGGATCAGGTCCCCAGTCGGTCAACTCGAACTGCTCATCCAATCTTTTCACTAGATCATCCAATTTCATGCACGCCCCCTTGTTAAGCTTTCGTATTCTAGCGGCCCAGTGTGCATAATCATCTTCCAGCCCTTGGATGTCCGAGTGTACACTTTGCACGTTCGTCCCTTCCAGTGAGACGTCTTGCCTGTTTTACGTTCTCGCCACAAGGTTTCTATGTCTACGACAGCGAACGCAGCATCACGTTCATGAGACAACTCTATTTTTGCAATAGTTCGTTTATTATGCACTAATTCATATGTCGTAAATAACTGATCCCAACCGGTTCGCCAACGATTAGCATTGAATTTACCTTGTGATATTGACCAGCTTATAGGATCATGATCTTCATTTTGTATTGGCCAAGGCCATACCATATCCTCATGGAACAGTGATAGTAGCGTTTCAACGTCCTTATTGTTCCATGCATGAGTTTCCTTCTCAACGAGGTGTTCTATTGCTTCAGTTTCTGCATTCACTTTTCTTTTCAATCTATTTTACCTTCGACCGTTATATGCGGTTGTTTCTAAAAGCATAACGTTGTATTAAGGTGCAGGTAGAAGACCTGACAGCTTTAAAACCCTCGTTATCTTGCGATATGGGTATATAATTATTCCAGAGATTTCCAATATTATTCAATTTCAACCATTAAACTATCAAATGCTAATTGTATCTTTTTACCAGTAAGTCCTGAGTAATATTTTGATAGATTTTCCGCCAAATCTATTGAAATACCATAAGGCTCTTCTATATGAGAAAGTATTACTTCATTCGTGTTTAATACTTTTATAAGTTCAATGGTTTCATCAATAGTTTGTTCATACAACAATAAAGGGTTATCTTTTTTGATTCGTCTAATATTTGTTATAGGATTAAAGTCAAAAACTCCAAATGGTAAATATACAAGATCATAATATGTTTTTTTTATTTCTTTATCAGGATTCCAATTTTTCAATTCATCCATAACTACAAGAATTTTATTCTTTTCATTTCTTATTTCATATCCAAAAACATAATTTTCAGCTAATTGAACAGGCTTAATGATGTAACTATTAATTTTTATCTCTTGATTATTTTTTATTATATCTAGTTCAATTATTCCTCTCTCTATGAATATTTCAAAATGATTCATGATAGACATATAAGATTTAAAAGTATCGGCAATAGATTCAGTGAGAATCACTTTTGTTTTTTTGTGGTTTGGAGGATTGTTCAACCAGTCCATATTCATTTCAAAGATTCGCTTTCCTGCAGTATGATCTGGATGCCAATGAGAATAAAAACAAGCATTTATATTATTTATGTTTGAACGATTTAATTCTGTAGAAATGTCTTCAGGAGTATCAATTAGTATATTAGGTCCATGAATAAATACAGATGGCCCTAGCCTTGAATATTTCTGTCCCTTTTCTCTGGCTTCTCTACAAACCGAACATGAACACAAAGGTTTTGGAGTTATAACAGCACCACCAGAACCTAGAACTTCTAATTTCATTTGACTCTCCAAGAAAATACGAATTATCCGCCACGTAGGCGGATTCTTCTTTGTAATAATAAATCACTTGGTGCTTTTGACTATAACATGCCTGGATACCTGAAACTTCCTCGACCCCTTGCTGTCTTGATAAAACCCGGGGAAAGTATACCATATTTTTTTCGAGTTTTGTCAAAGAGGCAATTTGTAATTCTCTGCAAGCTAACGTCTGCTTTCACGTGCGCGGTTCACCGCGTCGCTATGCAACACTTTGTTGTGCGCCTTATATTGCTCCCCAGAAGTTCAGTGCTTGATCGAGTGTGTCATCAACACTCGCTTCCGTTGTATCGACTATGAGGGTATCCAGTTCTGACTTATCACAGAGACTGCGCAACAATTTCTGCTGCACTGCGTAGTACTCCAGAATCTCCTCATTCGTCTTTCCATAGCGGGACAAATAGCCTCGCCATGCAGAATTTCGACCAGAGATGATACGATCTTCCAGTATCGAATCATCCATGGTGAGAAGGCAGAGCTTGCAGTTGAGCTTTGCAAGTCGTCGATCAATCTCCTCAACATCTGACCAGGCCATGTGATCATAGTGATATACATGGGTAAAATGAAACCGTTCAAACATGTATCCTAAATTCCCGAACAATTATAACGAGGCATCAAAAAACATTGATTAATAGTATTTCTTAGCAGTTTATACTTGAACAAGCTCTCCAACAACGTTATAATTAAAACGTGGTTGGAGGTATCTTTATGGCTCTTGTATATGTGAACAATAAAAAAAATGGCACTACGTATGTCTATGAAGCAACAAACTATTGGGACAAAGAGAAAAAACAATCCAGAAGTACACGTATCTGCATAGGTAAGTTAGATGGATCTGGTAATCTCATCCGGTCAAAACGTTTCAGCGAATCAGGACAGGTCTTGCCATTGAAACGTGGGCCTGTTCCAGTAATTCACGTAAAACACAGTTTTTATGGGGCAACCTATCTGTTTACTGCTTTAGGTGATAAGCTTGAAATAACCAAAGACTTGAAAACCTGTTTCCCAGATAGTTATAAGCAGTTATTATCCATTGCGTACTACCTGATTCTTGAAGACCGGAATCCATTAAGTCGCTTTCCCAAATGGGAACGTACGCACAAACACCCGTATGGGAAAAATATTGTATCCCAAAGAAGCAGCGAGCTCTTTTCCTCTATAACTGAAGAAAGTAAAGAACAATTCTTCCGGCTTCAGGGAAGACGCCGAACTGAAAATGAATATTGGGCATATGATACGACCAGTATCTCTTCCTACTCAGAGTCATTAAAACAGGTCAAGTATGGGAGAAACAAAGATCATGATCAGCTTGCACAGATTAATCTCGCTTTGTTGTTTGGGGAAACATCGAATTTACCTTTTTATTATCGAAAGCTGCCGGGAAATATACCGGATGTAAAGACGTTGAAGAATCTTATCGCCGACATGGATTTCCTGGATTTTGGCAAAGTGAAGCTGGTACTGGATCGTGGATTCTACAGTGAGGATAATATAAATGCACTGTATCGTAATCACCTGAAATTCTTATTGGCAATAAAAGTGTCCTTGAAATTTGTACGCAGGGAATTGGATAAAGTACGGGATACCATCCGAACCAGAGCAAACTACCATACTTTGTATCAACTCCATACACACACGGCCATGATTTCTTGGGATTACACGCAAGACCGTCCTTACAAAGGGGATAGCATCAAAGATACGCGAAGAATGTATCTTCATATCTATTACAATGGTGAAAAAGCTCTGGAGAGTGAGAATAGATTCAATGCCCTCCTTGATCGGCTTGAAGATGAATTGGTTTCTGGCAAACGGAAGCCTGAGCATGAGAAACAGTATAAGAAATATTTCGAGGTAACTACGACACCGAAAAGAGGAACGAAAGTCACCGCTAAACAAGAGGCAATAGATACCGTTGAAAGAGATTATGGCTTTTTTGCCTTGATCAGCAATGAAATCAAGGAACCCATAGAAGCCCTGGAAATATATCGAAACAAAGATTTAGTGGAAAAAGCTTTTGGAAACTTGAAAGAACGGCTGAACATGCGCCGTACGACAGTTTCTTCTGACAGCGCCTTAGAGGGCAAGCTATTTGTGCAGTTTATAGCATTAATCTATTTGTCCTATATAAAGAAGCAGATGTCAGATCAGGAACTGTATAAAAAATATACAATGCAAGAGCTACTTGATGAATTAGATGTCATTGAATGCTTCGAACAACCCGGGAGTAATCTACGCATGGGTGAAATGACTAGGAAGCAGGAAGACCTGTATCGCAAACTTGGCGTTGAGCCACCAACCTCGTTATAATTGTTCGGGAATTCAGGGTTAAATCCTTGGT
>JABMQR010000289.1 GCA_013202335.1 Bacteroidota bacterium | reverse complement strand
GCTGACTAACGGGAAGGGAGGATATCTTCCGACAGAGGCAGCGATTGCCGGAGGCAGCTACTCTTCAAAACCTGCTTCAACGACTGTTGGTTCGAAGAGTGGTGATGAGTTGGTTGAACGTGTTATTAAGGAAATCAATCAACTTTGGTAGGCGTCTTGAAAATACAGATGAATTGTGAAGAAGGATCGATTATCTGCATTTTTTATAGTGATCTATTTTAAAAAAATATGGAGGTGTATAAAAGGCAAAAATATTCTGTATTGTCATTATGGATATTTTGTTAAGGATAAAAGGATTAACTGTTAAAAGCTTTTTCGCTGATCTCATGGTATCGTTTTTGAATGATGACAATGTAATAAGTTGCCAATAAGGAAAAAAAGTTTATTCACGAAAGTAATAATACCTTGAAGTTCATCTGTAAAACAGTAATTATATCTTACTTTTACGTTGAATATACTCATCTGGAAATGCTTTGTACTTATTTAATGACTGTAAGGATAATTATGGATTTATACTGTATGTTTAAATAAAAGTTCATATAAAATGTTATAAAGAAACAAATTAAAAAACGCCAATATTGTTTTGGAAGATTAATCTGTATCATTTGGTTTTTAGGATTTGAGATTAATATAGCGAAGTAAAAATTTTGATGTTCAGAAATCATATAGTAATTAATAAGTTGACAGCTCAATTATTTGAGTTTACAATAAAGAAACAAAGAAAAGGAGACGTTTATGAAAAAGAAATTGATTTTAGTTTTGTGTTTGGCATTAATGCTTGTGCCTTTTTCAATTTTTGCAGGTGCGGAGACAGACGGTGCTGCAGAAGATGTCAATCTGACTGTTTTCCGCTGGAGTGCAGGAGCAGGTAGACCTGCATATGAAGCAGCACTTGCCAGATTTGAAGCTGCTAATCCAGGTGTTACAGTAGAACTGTCAGATGTACCATGGGGTGAATATGTAGACTCAATGGTAAAATTTCAAATGGCTGGTTCGCTTCCAGATGTTTTTACTCAATATGATGCATCCATTGGTAGTTTCTATGCAATGGGAGCTCTTCTTCCTTTAGATGATCTTCTTCCTGCAGGCTTGAGAGAAGAATTTTATCCAGGCCAGTGGGAGCTTGGTGTTGTAAACGGAGAGACAGTTGGTGTTACCTTTAGAAATGGTGCTCATGTATTCTTCTACAATAAAGATATGTTACGTGCAGCAGGTCTTCCTCAGAATATTATTGATAATGGACCACGGACTTATGATGAAATACTTATGGCTGCAGAAGCCTGTACCATAGATAAAGACGGAGATGGAACAATCGATCAGTATGGATATTCTGATAACTACGGAGATGAAGAAGGATATCACCAGTTACGTTCATTAATGATGGCAGCCGGAAGCGGACCTGTAGATACAACAACCTTTGAAGCTACAATGAATGATGCAAAGGGCGTTGCCGCACTCCAATTTCTTGTGGACCTGAATACTAAGGGTTATGTTCCTGCAGGAAGTCTCGCAAAAGATAATAACCTTAAGAAAGAAGAGTTCGCAAATGGGTTGACAGCAATGATTGAAGGTGGAAACTGGATTGAAGCAACAGTAACTGCAGCTGGATTAGGTTTCGATCTGGGCGTTACATACGTACCGTATCCTGATAATATTGCATCATCACAGGGTGCTTCAGCAGCTTTTGTTGCACACTCAGTAGGTTCAACAACAGAATATCCGGAACTGGCAACAGCGCTGGTCGTTGAGCTTTCAAGCAAGGAATTTATTGGTGAATATTGTACAATCCAGAATTTTCTACCACCAAGAATTGATGTTGCAACAACCGATCCTTTCTATCAGAAAGGTTTATGGCCTACATATATTGGAGCAACAACACTTCCTAAGTATGGTGCCCTACCAAAACATGCAAAGGTTGTAGAACTTTCCAAGATTATGCAGATTGCCATTGAAAAGGCTATGATGGGACAGTCCACTCCTAAAGAAGCTCTTGATGAAGCAGCAGCAAAATGGAATGAAACTGCTAAATAAGTTTTAATGCAGACATCTCCTGTCTGTCGGTATTCTATCGGCAGGCAGGCTTCTTTTTGCCGTATAATTGTACTGATATATTTAATTCAAAAAATAAGGTAGGCCTTTGCTGCAATGAAAAAAAGAAATAAACTGCACTCAAATACGTTGGGTTATATCTTTATAATCCCGACAATGATTATAATTCTCGTATTTATTGGATATCCCATGTTTCGGGGAGTAAACGATTCATTTAAGGATATTGAACTTACGTCCGGTAGAGAACAAACCTATATCGGGTTGGATAATTACAAATCACTTATAAAGGATGAAGTTTTTTATATTGCAATAAAAAATTCATTTATTTTTGTAATAACGAGTGTCGTTTTTCATTTAGTGTTGGGATTTGCCCTTGCCCTTGCCCTTGATCGGAAGATGTTTGGCCGGCTGTTTTTTCGT
>JABMQR010000288.1 GCA_013202335.1 Bacteroidota bacterium | reverse complement strand
ACTCAATACTCAGATTACTTTCCTCCAAAGGAGAGAATACGTGATAATAAGCTGCCGATACAGACACAATTTATGAACAGATTTTATTCTGTTTTTTACATTCCTGAAAAATCTCCACGGTAGTGAACACTATAAGAATATTACATCAATAGTCAGAGTAGGGGAAAGATCCTGCTGCCGACTATTGCAGCAGCAGGAGTTATAAGGTTATTCCTTCAAACCGGCAAAGGTCAAACCTCCAAGAAGATATTTCTGTAAAAAGAAAAAAACCATAACCGGAAAGAGGACTGCAAGTGAAGATGCTGCCATGACAGATCCCCAATCCATATTGTAAGGCGAAACCATATAGTATATTCCAAGGCTTAATGTGTATTCTAATGTCGTACTAAGATAGATCAGCGGATCGAGAAAATCATTCCAGGTGCGTACAAATTCAAGAACTAAAACTGTAATTATCGGAGCTTTCAATAAGGGAACCAGAATATGTCTGAATATTGACCAGCGGTTGCAGCCGTCTATTATTGCGGATTCATCAAGCTCATAGGGGATCTGCATAATAAATTGACGAAAAATAAAAATATAAAATGGAAATCCAAACCAGAGGGGTACTACCAGAGGTAAAATCGTATTTGTCCAGCCTAATTTACTGAATAGCATGAATTGAGGGATAATCTTAACATCCCATGGTATGAGTATACTCGCAATTACTATCATGAATAAGATGTTCCGACCAGGAAATCGCATACGGGCAAAACCATACCCTATAATAGCAGAAGATATACTTGCACCGCTTAGGGCAAAAAGAAGAATTTTGCATGTATTTAAGAAATTCCTGAACAATGAGTAATTTGTAAAAGCATTTGTGAAATTTACTAAACTGAATCGCTTAGGTATTAAATCCGGTGGATAATGGAAGAGACCTACCGGTCCATTTACGGCCTTAACAAAAACCCAGTAAACAGGAAGAAAGAACACCATTGAAGTTAAAATTAACAGAATATATAGGAACAACTGCGTTCCGGTTTTCTTTATAGTCAAAGTTCTCATTGTTTTTAATTACCTTTCTCGCTGTGATAATAAACCCACTTCTTTGAAGATTTAAAAAGGATAAGGGCCAGAAGGAGAATTATAATAAACATGAACCATGAAAGAGCTGATGCATAGCCCATCTTTAGATACTTAAATGCATTTTGATACTCTACATATGAATACAGATACGTTGCTTTTACGGGTCCTCCCCCGGTTATAACAATAATCGGAGCCAGCATCTGGAACTGCTGAATCATGACAATGATCAGATTAAGGAAAATCGTTGGTGAAATTAAAGGAAGCGTAATATGAAAAAACTGACTGAATTTTCCAGCTCCATCTATCTCAGCGCTTTCATAGTAGTTCCTCGGAACTCCCTCTATGGCAGCAAGAAACAGGATCATAGGCTGACCAATCGCCCAAATCCCGGTAAGAACAATTGAATATAAAGCAATGTTCGGATCATCTATCCAGGGAATAGGTTTTACTCCTACAAATGAAAGAAGATAGTTAAGCACACCAGTTTGGGTATTAAACATATATCGCCAGATCAATCCACCTACAGCTCCGGAAATAACAGCAGGTAAATATACAATAGCCCTGGTTATTTTTGTACCTCGCAAGCTCTGGGTTAATAAGTATGCAATAGCCAGAGCAAGACCTAACTGCAGGGGCACTTCCAAACCTACAAATATGGCTGTTTTTTTCAATCCGGACAGGGCATATCCATCCAAGGAAAAAATCTTAAAATAATTTCTCAGACCGATAAAGGTTAAATTCTGTAAGTAATCCCAATTACAAAAACTGACAATAAAGGAAAACACCATAGGAACTGAATAGAATAGTAAAAAACCTATTATCCAAGGTGAAATAAAGAGATATCCGTCAATTTTTTCTCTTGTAGTTATACTAAAATGTTTCATAAAATATCTCGATTCCAATAATTGATTAATAAAGAGGAAGAGCAACTGCTCTTCCTCCAGAAAAATAATTTAATTCTAGTTCTTGCCCTGCAAAATGGTATCCATTTTCCTGGCAGCTTCGGTTAATGTTGACTGAATATCCGCACCAGTTATAAAGATACGCTCCAGAGCTGTTGAGAATTCTCCATCTGCTTCAAACCATTTCGGGTTACGGGTAAATACAGGTGCCATATCTGCATCCAGGGAAATACGATAAAAATCACCAAGATAAGGTTCCTCAGCCAGGCCGCTTGTTTCAGTAACACTGGGTATTGCCCCAATTGAATATTTGGTTTCTTCAATCAACCTCATTCCCTCTGGCCCACCAACAAACTTCATATATTCCCATACAGCCTCTTTATTTTTGGCATATGTGAACATTGAATATGTGGAGGAATGGATAACAGGAGAAGGTTTCATCCCTGCCCTGGGAACTGGAGGAGCAACAATACCAAAGTTCAGGCTTGTATCGTCTTTGAAAACTGATATGGGCCATGATCCGTTATCCATCATACCTACAATTCCAGTCTGGAATTCAGTCTGTCCAAGATTCTGGTAGGCATCCATGGTACTGGTAGTAATAGACATTTCGTAAAGTTCCCTATACCACTGAACAACTTCCACCACTTCTTTTGAATCAATATAGCCACTGGCCGTCATTCCGTCAGCACTAACAAGATCGCCCCCGTTAGACCAGATATAGCCCTGCATGGCATAAGTATGTCCTGGAATTGCGACATAACCGTAGCGAGCATCCGCACCGCTTTTGCCATTTGTTAGTTTTTTGACAGTATCCTTGAAATCTGCGAAAGTCCATCCATCCTTGGGGTATGCTATACCGGCTTCGTCAAATACATTTTTATTGTAGTAAATAGCTCTGGGAGTATAATCCTTAGGCAGGCCATAGATACCGCCTTTATATTCAGCCCATAATTTGGTAACAGGATGATATCTGTCCATATCAATATTGTCCCGTTCGATATAAGGGGTTAAATCCTCTGCAACACCTGCCTCGACAAACTGAGGAGTATTCCACATCAAAAAACCATCAGGTGTATTCTTGGCGGCATGAGAGGTCAGAACTTTATCATCAAATCCTTGAGGAACACTCATCAACTCTACTTTGATAGACGGGTTTGCCTCCTGAAATTTCTCAACAAGCACCTGATCCACTTCCAGGTTATATCCTGAATTCCATGTCATGACAGTTACAGTAGTAACCTCAACCTTTGCTTCCTCTTTCTCTCCTCCCGCAAACAGGAAAACTCCTGAGATCATAGTAAAACAAATCACCAGAAACAGTAATTTCTTCATTTCCTTCTCCTTATTGATAGTAAGTTCCAGCCTGGATAATTATTCAATCAGATTTCGCTCCAGACTTAACTTAAGCGTACCAGAGACTTCTGCTAAAACAAGATACCAAAGTCATAAAATACGGTACTTTTGTACTGCCTGCAGGTATAGATGGTACATTAAGATGTATGATCTCCACAATTAATAAGATGTATATCCTCTCTTTTTGCTTTTCGGCTAGCAACCCAGATTCGGTTGAGTTCAATCGATTTTGAGTTATAGAACGCAATAGGCGGGCGCTCATCATCTTTTTCAAGATTGATGAATAGCTCACTAAAAAACGAGTTGTTGATATGTCTGCAGAACAGGGCATAAGAGAGGGGAATCCCCCAAATATCCTTATCCTCTGTCCAGTAACCGTTTGCGTGAATATCAATTTCATGCATGTCTACGAGATCAGATCGTTCAGCCTGCAGTTTGGTTACTCCTCCAGGAAAGGTAACGTTGATATTCCTGAAAAATATATTCTCTAGCGGAGCATCACGATGACCATGAAGGAAAATGGTGCTGTTTCTATCCGGCCTTTTCAGGAAGTTTTCGAGATCATTTTGAGAATATTCACTCTGATCCCAGGGTGCGGTAGGTCCGGCATGAGCAGTGATTTGCATATCAGTAAAATGAAGATTTCTGATTTTCCCAAGGGGCATCATTTTTGGATCCTGATCTAACGATCCGATATCTGTCCATTGTGTATTCATTATCAGGATTGGAGCAGTCACTCTATCCATAATGATGGATGAAAAGATGCAGTTTTTGATTTCCGCTCCTTCAAACATTCCTATTTTAATTCCACCACCACCGCAATTTTGCAAAACACAGTTGGATATGATGATATTTTCGAAGTTCCCTTTCGAGAGCGGTCCCAAGCGGATGCCTGCCCATCTGGAACTGATTATACAGTTGGTGACGGTGAGGTTTTTTAGCGGTTTATTCTTGTTACTTGTGGTAAGTGCTATCCCGTCATCACCACAATAGAGTGTACAGTCAGATATAGTTATATTTTCAGAACTTTCAATATTCAGCCCATCCTGACGATCGTTACTAATTGTGAGATGATGAATTTTCACCTCTTTGCAGTATTTCAAATGAACACACCAGGAATATGCACCTTTAATATGCAAATCCTTCATGCTTATATGAGAGCAATTCTCAAGCCGAATCAGCATAGGTCTCTGATCTTTATCTGTTTCAAGCGGATTGTCATGTTTGTCCAGAAAGCTCTCCCTGAACTGTCCATCAATAGTACCGGGTCCGGTAAAAGAGATATTTTTTTTATCCTTTCCATACACAAGGCATCGATCGAGGGGTTCGGGATAATAGGGGCAGATACCGGTATCATCACAATAATTTTCAACCTCTGTCGATCCCAGAAGGATAGAGTTTTTCGCAATGAACAGGGTGATATTGTTATCCAGATAGATTGTACCAGTCAGGAATCTGTATCCGGATGAGAAGTAGACAATACCGCCGCCTTTAGCAGAACAGGTATCGACGGCTCTCTGAATTGAGACGGTATCTTTGTGAATTCCATCCCCGGCAGCTCCAAAATCCATTACATAATACGTATTTGTTTTTTCATGATTCATATAATAGTACCTTTATCTTTAACTCTATACTTGCTGAGTATAGAGGGTATAAAGCATGAAAATAAGGTAAAGAAGTCATAAAATACAGTACTTTGGTACTATCTGAGAGGAATGGAATTCACCTTATATTCCATAGCCAACCGCATTGCCTGAAATCTGTTTTTAACGCCCAGTTTTTCGTAAATAGTACTTAAATAGTTTTTTACTGTCTGAACGCTAAGGAGAACCTGCTCAGCAATTTCATCGTTACTAAAACCTTTCTGAACGAGTATGAGGATCTCTTTTTCTCTGTGAGTCAACTGATAGTACCAGTCTGGAATGCTTTGAGGCCCGGCGGGCTGCCTGTTTGTTTTGTAGGCCCCTTCAAGTACTTTTTGGGATACAATTCGCAGCCCTTTGCTTGCCCCCTGGATTGATGCCAGCAGCTCCTCAGAAGAGATATCCTTAAGGAGATAGCCCACAGCTCCATAATTCATTGCATCCTTAACATATTCATCATACCCAAAGGTAGTCAGCATAAGGATTTTGATATCAGGATACTTTCTATGGATTGCCTTGGTTAACTCAATCCCATCCATTTCAGGCATATGAATATCCATGAGGATGATATCCGGAATTTCATTCTTGATTGATGTTAAGGCCTCTTTGCCGCCTGTAACTGCATTGACGCTCTCAATGGTATCTTTTTCAGACCCAATTACTTTTCCAAGGCTGTCTGCGAAAAGTTTCTGGTCATCAACTATAAGAATTTTCAATTTCTTCATTTTTCATGATCCTTTCCCGGGGGATGCTTGTTTGAACCACATATCCTTCTTTTGTCTGTTTGAAAGTTATTAATCCATCAATTTCGGCTATACGCCTTTCCATACTTTCCTGACCAATTCCTTTCTTTTTACTGTTACTCCCAATGCCGTTATCCTTGATTGTGAGCAAAAGATTCTCGTTGGTCATCCAGAAAAGGATGACTATATGTGTTGCATTCCCATGACGAAATGCATTAACCAAAGATTCCTGAATAACATGATAAATGAGTAAATCTATTTCGGGATTGATATATGTTGGCAGGTTTCCCCACGAGATGTTTACTTCTGCCCTTGTTGCCTGCTGAAAGGTCCTTACCAGAGACAGGATTGCTTTCATGCCGCTAGTATCAGATTCTTTCATCTCTCTCATTCTATAAAGGACAACTCTGGTTTCATCCAATCCCTGCTGGGCTTGTTCCTTCGCCCATGTGTAGATTTCCTCATGTTCCTGTATGTTTGAAGGAGGGTGTTTCAATGATGCATCCATCATGGCGAAAATATTTGTAAATGATTTCCCGACAATATCGTGCAGTTCCTGTATTATCCGACTTCTTTCATTCTTGGTAGATTCATTTTTTATTTTGGAGGCATATTCAAGATAGCCCTTATTTACTCCGATTAGGCGGGTTACCAGACCATTCATTCCCTCTATCTGCGTATTATACCGGGTTAGGTCATCAAGTAATTTTCGTAGAACTATTAAAATAGCGGCGACAGCACTTCCCAGGATTCCATAGGTTAACATACTGATAAGATTTGGTGCTGCACGCGTGATATTGTATATACTCATGGGCATTTGCAGAAACATCGAGAGTGTCAGGATTGTTACTGAGCCTATTAAATTGACGGGATATTTAACGAAAAGATTTATATCTATCAATAGTGAAAAAAGTAATATGTATTCAAGATCAAGCAGGCTGCCGAACGGTATGCCCAGTATGAGAAACAGTATTATACGGAAAATAAAAAAAAGCAGTACAACGTTTCGTTTTTTATTGAAGATATATATTACCAGCATGAAAACAGCTGATAATGATATGAGTAGATTGAAATCGACGGTCCATTCAACTGGCAGGTTGTACGTTCCTCCACCACTATTAAAATGAAGAAATGCAATGATATGCATTGAAAGTGATAGAATGAGTAAAAGCCATTTAATATTTCTGAATGTTTTCATAGTATGCCGCACTTACATCTTTGATTCAGATTCACTTAATTTTCCTGTTTTAAAAACTATTTTGAGTAACCTGATGGATTCAATAAAAAGTATATCATTCAATGTGCTATCTACCAAGATAAAATAAAGTATTACTATTAAAGCATTTACCTGTACTCTTGAAGTATGTCTGCATTTAACCAGTAAATATCCCCTTCATAGGCGTAGAAGAAAACTGTACCATCAGGAGAGAGGGATGCACAGTTGTTGTACAGTGGTCCATTTATGATATCGTCCAGATTTACTGCTTCCGACCATCCCCAGCATCAGGAGTTCTTGCCGATATTCCTTTGCTTTGCCGATAGGTGGAGGTGTCTGTATAGTACAAATTCCCATTCTCTGCAGTTGTCAGAAACATTCCCTGGCTGAAATACTCCGGTGGTTCCCATGGTGATTCGGATCCTGGTCGTTCTGTAACCCACATTCCTCAATTATTGGGACTGGGTGATCCGGGTTTTGGGCGGATACTGTCAAAAAACAGGCGTTTCCCATCCGTCGTTATATGCGGCTCAAGGTCCCGGTAGTCAGGGTTAGTAAATGGAGCTGGTTCTGTTGCTGAAATCATGGATAAAGCAAAGAGCAGTATGACAGCTGCTATATTTTGTTTACGTGTTTTCTTAGTATCCAAATACCGGTGGTGAAAATGCAAGGATTGTTACGTGCAGCGAAGTTTTTCCGCAATTCAAATTAAATATTTTTAACTGACTTTCTTTCGATTATCTTTATCATTTTTTGATAGTGCTTCGCTGAACCCTTTGAATGAGGTGTAGAAAGCAGGAACAAAACTTATCCCGAAGAACCCGTTATTTTAATGTAACCTTGGCAAAAAGATTGAACTTTCTCTTGATGAAATACGAAATCTTTGTGATGATTTACTTGATGCTCACGAATCATGGCTTCCTGAATATACATAAAGCGGAGAAAAGATGGAAAACCGGAAAAACGTTCTGTTTATAACGAGTGACCAGCAGCACTGGTATACTCTCGGAAGATTGAATCCTGAAATAAGCACTCCTAATCTGGATAAATTGGCTGCCAGAGGTACCACCTTCTCAAGGGCATATACTGTTAACCCGACCTGCACGCCAACAAGAGCATCGTGGATTACCGGACTGTATCCGTCCCAGCACGGAGCATGGTCTCTGGGAACAAAGCTTGATGAAAGTATCCCAACTATTGGCGATATGATGCATAGACAGGGAGTGAAAAGCACTCTTATCGGTAAAGCACATTTTCAACCTCTCGAATCAACCAAAGAGTTTAATTCTCTGGAGGCCTATCCAATTCTGCAGGATTTGAATTACTGGAGAAATTTTAAAGAAAGATTTTATGGATTCGACCAGGTGGAACTTGCCCGTAACCATACAAACGAAGCTCATGTTGGGCAGCACTATGCGATCTGGCTGGAAGAGCAGGGGTGTGATAACTGGAGAGAGTACTTTCTTCCACCGACCGGAACTATGAATAACCAGGATAAATATATCTGGAAAATTCCGGAAAAGTATCACTATAATTCCTGGATAGCCGAAAGAACCAACCATTGGCTTGATGAATATAAAAAGAGCGATGAACCGTTTTTTCTCTGGGCAAGTTTTTTTGATCCGCATCCGGACTATTTTGTTCCTGAACCCTGGGCATCAATGTATGATCCTGATTCTCTTACCTTGCCGAAACAGGTTGAAGGTGAGCATAATGATAGTCCTCCTCATATTCAGGAAACGCAAAAGCCGACCCCGGACTTCTCGTCTTACAAGGAGAGTGGAAAAACAATCCATGGATTTCATTGCCAACTTAAGGATGAAGCTGTACTTCGAAAGGATCTTGCTGTCTATTACGGTATGGTATCTATGATGGATCACTATATCGGAAAAATCCTTGATCATCTTGAGCAAACAGGATTGTCTGACTCTACGATGGTTATTTTTACCTCTGACCATGGCCATTACTTCGGTCATCACGGGCTAACAGCAAAAGGTGCGTTTCATTATGACGATGGAATCAAAGTGCCATTTATTACATCCTGTCCCGGATCTATTCCGGAGAATATAGTTTCTGATTCTCTGGTCTCCCTGGTGGATATGGCTCCAACCTTTCTCTCTGCACTAAACTGTCCAATTCCCGGAACTATGTCAGGACACGATATGATGGATTTATTTGCGAATCCCTACTCAACATTGAGGGATATAGTTATCTGTGAAAATCAGCACGAACCGACAACAGTTAATCTGAGAACGTATATTGATAACAGATATAAACTCACTATCTATTTCAATCGGGATTATGGTGAACTCTATGACCTGGCAGATGATCCTGATGAGGTGGTTAATCTGTGGGGACATCCGGAATCTGCTGAGGTAAAATCCAGACTTCTTCTGCAGGCGATTTGGGGAGAGATGGGCAAAGCGATACTCCCAATGCCAAGAATAGCGGGGGCCTGATGCTGGAGTAACTTCCTAATAGGATTTTCATCCAGACAGATTGGCAATTAACGATTCAGCATATTTCTCCCGATAATATTTGGGTGATACCCCATACTCCCGTTTGAATAGTCGAGAAAAGTAAAGAGAGTCCTGAAAGCCGGTAATATCTGCAACTTCCTGAATCTGCATCTTTGTCTCAGCAAGAAGTTTTGCCGACTGCATTAACCTAAGTTTTTGCAGGTGCCGATTTGGCGGCTCATCAAACAGAATATTCCAGAGCCTGCGAAATTTTGCAGGATGCATACTGTTTTCAGCGGCAGTCCGCTCAATATCAAAAGAGATAGCAGGATTAAATCGTAAATGATCTTCTACTGCAAGGATTTTCGTGAAATCATCACTTGATGACCTGGACCAATTTTCCCGGTAGGGACTGCTGATGGTGGAGATAATTGTCTCATAGGCTGATAGGTCGACATTACCAGCATACTGCTGATATTGAAGAAGATCGAGTGATTCTGCAAGCAGCCTCATGTTGGCCGTCGTTTTTCCTGAATTATTGAAGCGCCAGACAGGGGAATCCTGCTTGCCTGGAAATACATTCCCACGGATAAGTGTATTTGCTGCCTCTTTATCATAAATGAGAAAGAGCTCTTCCCAAGATGAGTCAGGACCATAATGCATGTGTATGCCGGGCTGCTGGGTGAGGACACATGGTGGAATAACCTGATACTCTTTTCCATCGGCATAATAGGTTCCATTGCCGGATAGTATTATGGAGAAATTCCAGGAGAGGAATTCCATATTGATCCAATTTGTTTTTTCAGGCAAATACCCAACAGCATCCAGAGCGGGAAGTACGGAAAATTGGCGATTGAATGCTCCGGTGTGTGCAGAGAAGGCTTTTCTTTCCAGCAGCGATGTTATGTAAAAATTATCCATATATTTGTTTTTATCATCCATTTACTTCTGAATCAAGGTGCTTAATAATAGAAATCAGAAATATGAAGTTGTATGAATAATGCATATCAATAAATATACGGCTGTGTAATCCAGGAGGATTTTATGAAAAAGCAGGTAATTGGGGTAGTGGGCTGTGGGGTTATCAGCGATATCTACTTAAAAAATCTTACAGGGATATTTAAGAATTTGGTCAGGGTAAAATCCTGCACAGATTTGGATAGAGCACGAAGAGTTGAAAAAGCCGAGATCTACGGGGTGGAAGCAGTTGGATCACTTGAAGATATGCTGGCTGATCCGGAAATAGATATTATCCTGAACCTGACCACACCGCCAATACATGCAGAAGTTGATTTGGCTGCAGTTCGTGCCGGAAAACACGTATTTTCAGAAAAACCCCTGGCAGTATCTTTGGAAGAATCAGCAGCTGTTCTGGATGAGGCCAGACGCAAAGGGGTGAGGGTCGGCTGTGCACCGGATACTTTCCTGGGTGCCGGAATTCAGAAAGCCAGAAATTTGATAGATGATGGGATAATTGGGGACGTGGTATCTGTAAGTGCCTGTATGGCGTGTCATGGACATGAATCCTGGCATCCGCACCCGGAATTTTACTACCAAACCGGAGGTGGGCCAATGATGGATATGGGTCCCTATTATCTCACTGCTCTGGTTAATCTTGCCGGTCCGATAACCCGTGTTGCCGGTATGGTAAATAAGGCTTTCGGGACACGTACCATGACGAGTCCTGAGCGAAATGGGGATACTGTTGATGTAGGGATAATGACACATGTAACTGGATCTATCGAATTTGCAGGTGGTGCCGTGGGGACGATAGTAACCAGTTTTGATATTTGGAAATCCGATGTACCAAGGATTGAGGTGCATGGGACAAAAGGTTCTCTTTCTATTCCTGACCCGAATACTTTTGGAAATGGCACAAATGAACTTACCTTATTCAGGGAGGGTTCAGAGGAGTGGGAGAGTGTCCCTCTTACCGAATTTCCCTATGGTGATAATTCCCGGGGTCTGGGAGTTGTTGATATGGCACTGGCTATTGGTCAGGAGAGACTTCATAGGGCATCAGGCGATTTAGCCGGGAATGTTTTGGAAGCGATGCTCGGTTTTGAAATATCGGCACAATCCGGTAGTTTTTTTGCATTATCCGGAGGATTGAAAGATCGTCCTGAGGCTATGGAAAAAGGACTGGCAGCAGGAGCTGTTTGGAAATAATTACTACAGAGGAATATGGAGAGAATATATGAAAGAAGCATTGATATTTTGGGGTGGATGGGATGGACATGAACCGGAGAAAGTAGCTGCCTTGTGTCAGAATATACTGATAGAAGCAGGTATGAAGGTTGATGTAACCGGTTCACTTGATTGTCTTGATGATGCTGCCAGGGTGGCTCAGTATGACCTGATTGTTCCGGTTTGGACTATGGGTGTTATTGATAATGATAAAGTAAAAGCAGTTACCAATGCAGTTGCGAATGGAACAGGTATTGCCGGATGTCATGGCGGAATGTGTGATGCCTTTCGGGATAGTGTTGACTGGCAGTTTATGACAGGCGGCAACTGGGTTGCTCATCCAGGTAACGATGGAACCCCCTACCGTGTACGTATAACCGGCGGCGACCACCCTCTTGTTGACGGGATAACTGATTTTGATGTTGTATCTGAGCAGTACTATCTGCATGTTGATCCTGCAGTCAAGGTTCTGGCCACAACACAGTTTCCGGTAGCTTCCGGTCCTCATACTGCAAATGGTGAAGTTGCTGTGCCGGTAATCTGGACAAAGATGTGGGGCAAAGGAAAGGTATACTACAACTCTCTCGGCCATCATGCTGAAATATTTGATGCTTATGAACCCAGGGAACTGTTAAAACGGGGTTTACTCTGGGCAGTCAGGGATTGACAGCAGCAGGCAGTGACAAACCCTGCTTGTTCAGGATATGCTAAGGTATGGCAACAAAAATATTGGCATTTAATGCCAGTCCAAGACGAAACGGAAACTCAACTGCATTATTGGAATCCTTTTTGGCAGGAGCTGTAGAAGCTGGTGCAGAGACTGAAACTATCGACACAGAAAAAGCTGATATCATCTCATGCCGCGGATGCCTTCGATGCAACCTGCTTAAGCGATGTATAATTCGTAAAGACGGCTGGCAGGAACTCAGTGGTAAAATATTGGATGCCGATGTATTGGTATTTGCTACCCCGATCTACTTTCACCATACAACCGCCTCCTGTAAACGCATTCTGGATAGATTTCGTTCATTTATTCATGTGCAGATTACAGAAACCGGACTCATTCATACTCCGCATCAACCCTGGAGCAAGAAGTTCATACTTCTTGCAGCTCTGGGCTCATCATCCAGTGAAGATGCTGAACCGTTGATCGATCTATTTGGATTTATGAAAGAGGCATTGGGTGAGCAGAATTCTTTTGTATCTCTTATTGGAACACGGCTGGCAGTAGGTGGGCAGGTTACATATACTGAAGAACAGCTGGCAGACCTCTATCCGAAGCTGGAATTACCTGTAAGGTTGGCTGCTGGAGATGCGAAGAAAAATAGCGAATTACTACGGGATTCTTATTTGCTAGGGAGAGGGTGTGGTGCCGACCCTGGTGAGAATAGCAACTAATTCAAGCATGTGTCCCTTCGATACATGCAGTCCCCCAGGACGGGAGCGCTGCAGCCAGATTTCCTGAAATCGGTCAGCCAGGGTTTGGAGCCTGACAGCAAATAGTTTTGCATCATCCTGTGTCAATTCTTCTGGTAACCAGGATGCAGAACCCGCATAACTCCTGCACATCGCAACTCCAAGCAGACTAATATCACAGCACCAGAGAATTTCATCCAGTAACAGTTGTTCATCGCTGCATGTGCTGAATTTCTCCCGCAGTTGCAGCAGTTCGTTGGTGTAGATATCCCAGTCCAGATTATCCATCTCCTCTTTGTGGCTGAGAAAATCAGTTCTGTATGCCGGGACATAATGCTGAATTAACACGACCTTCCATGGTGTAGTATTATGGAGTTTGAAGGGAAGTTTAGTGTAGAGAGACCCGAGTTCTATAAGCAGCTCAGAAAATTCCCCGGAAATATTTCCGGTTTTCGGATCAGCGGCTGCAGTGATTGTCTCAGTTTCAGAAGGAATTTCTCCCTGCCAAAAGCCCAAACCTGCCGCTGTGAGAGGTAGAATACTGAGTACATAAGGATTCCAGTGTCCATGATCACCCCAATCTGTGATCAGCAGCCCTGCAGCTCCATATTTTTTTCCTGCCTCGATACTTTCACTAATATTATCTTTCGCATTCTTCCATCGACCGGTCAGGTTCATCCACGCAGAGGTTCCCGGCCAAATCTGGAAATCAAGCCCGGCATCAGCATAGGGCTTGGTGCGTTTATCGAAGGTTCCATCTCCCTCATACCACCAGCATACCGCCTGCATGTCTTTAGGGATATCGGGGATTAATTCCGGGTAGTTTTCAATCACATCACCCCAAAACTGTGTCTTAAAGCCGCGTTTTTTCACCAGCTCATTGATCGTGTTAACAAAATTCAGATAAACTCTGCCGGTTCCTGTTTTATCGCACAACGCCTTACTTCTGCCCTGTCCTAAATCAAGGGTCTCATCACACCCCACATTCAGGATTTTGCTGGTAAAATTAGGAAGCAGCTCATCGTAGAGTCCTTCGAGAAATGCAATCGTATCAGGTGATCCGGGGTAGAGCGAAGTTCCGATTGTAGGACTGCTTCCCCAGGGATCATCATATCCATCAGGAGCTTCAGCCAGATGACGATACTCCGGTAGCCGCAAAAATGGCTCCAAATGCCCGAAGGAGTTCTGGTTTGGGATAAGCTCGATTGCCCTGGCGCGGCACATTACATCAATTTTCCTGACTTCATCTGCTGTTATGGGAGAAAAGTCCTTCCAGACTGATTCATGTTGTGAGTAGGCGAATGTATGTTCTGTATATAACTGCAGCTGATTGAACCGCAATTGAGCAAACAGGTCGATATACTTGGTAAAAGTTTCCATTGTGGGAACTCTGCATCGGCTGACGTCAATCATGACCCCGCGCTCACGGAATGCAGGCTTGTCAATGATTTCCATACAGGAAATCTGCCCTGCGGAATCACTGGACTGAACTATCTGCCGCAGCGTCTGAAGGGCATAGAATCTGCCGGATGGATCGGCGGAACGTATTACAATCTCTTTTTCTGTAATTATAAGCGAGTAGGCTTCCGGAGCCAATTGAGTATCAACTTGAAAAATTACTCCGGGAAGAGTGGCTGTATGTATTGAAAAATCAAGCAAGGACTCTGCTAATTCAGGTGAATTGTTATATTCACCTGTAAGACTCTTTTTTAATACGGGTATAGGAAACATGAGTAACTCCAAATCCGGAATATGAGATACTGAGACTACTCTTTTAGGGATCCTGCTGCAAATCCTTTGGCAATTTGCTTTCTGAAAGCAACATAAAAGAGAATCATGGGAATAGTTCCAATACAGAGAGCAGCAAACTGAAAGCCGTAATTTCTCGCCATTCCCCCCGCAAAGGCATTGATACCTGCAGGAAGAGATCTTATGGCGGAATCACTGGTCAGAACCATTATCAATACAAACTCATTCCAATTTCCTAAGAAAGCATAGATAAGCATGGTAACCGTTACCGGGACTGCCATAGGTATAACTATTCTCCAAAAAACCTGCATATAGGTAGCACCATCAATCCTTGCAGCCTCTTCCAGTGATGTAGGTAGGCTTTTGACAAATGAAGTGGCGAGGTAGACCTGAAAGGGGAGTCCGAAACCAATATAGGGGATAAGGACACCAATACGGGTATTATCTATACCTATCCAGTTCTCCATAACAAATAGGGGAACAAGTACTGAATGCACGGTGATCAAAAGCCCTGCTGCAAAAAAGGCGTAGAAAAATTTTGATATCTTAAATCCGAATTTTGCAAAAGCGTATCCTGCAGCGAGTGCGAGATATACTGTTCCGATAGTGGCAACAGTTGAGTAGAAAAGACTATTCAGAAAAAGAATACCCATTTCACCAAGTTTCCAGGCTGAAATATAGTTTTTTAATGACCACTCCCTAAACATTTTGAAGGGTTCCTGGACTATAAGCGCATGAGGTTTTAGTGAGCTGAAAAAGGTCCACAGTAACGGACCAATGGTGATCAGGGTGAATATAGCCATTAGAATGTAAGAGACTACTTTCCAGCTGTTCATATTATTTGTTTTTACTTCCATAACAGTACCCCCTTACTCGTATTTCCGCTCAATGCGGCGGACAAATTTATTCAGGATGGTTATAAGTCCCACACTGAGAATGATTATCATAATCGAGACGGCACTACCGAATCCATATTTATAATATTTGAAAGTATTGATATACATATAGATTGCCACAACCTCGGTGTAATGGGCGGGACCACCGTTTGTCATAGCAAAGATCAGGTCAAAGCTTTTTAAACTTCCTGAAATAGCGAAGATTGCAGTCGTGAACAGAACATTAATCATCGATGGCAGGATAATTCTTCCTAATATTTGGCCTTCAGAGGCTCCATCTATAATAGCAGCTTCCAGAACACTCGGTGAAATCTTTTGAAGATTTGCCAGATAAATAATCATATAGAGTCCGGTATACATCCAGAGGATTACAAAGAGAACAGGAACTAGTGCTCCGGATTTGGATTCGGAAATTGACATTATCCAGCGTGGATCTCCGGTGATCGTTCTCATAAGGCTGGTGAACATACCGGAATTTCCAAAAAAGATTCGATTCCACATTATAGCAATGACAACAGCTGAAATGGTGATGGGCAGGAAAATCATCGACTCAAAAAAGTTTCCCAATTTGACCATTTTTCGGTAGAGAATGTATGCCAGAATAAATCCTAGTGGGATTTGACCGAAAACGGAGGTGCCAACAATCAGTAAATTGTTTCTCAAGTCGTAAATAAAGACGGGGTCTTTCATCATGGTTATATAATTTTTTATTCCTACAAAAGCAGGAGATCCAAATCCGCTCCATTCAGTAAATCCTAGAATGAAGCTGACAGCTACGGGGAAAATGATAACTAATGAATATATGAGAACAGCCGGTCCAACGAGAAACCAGTAGCTCCTGCGTTTTTCTCTCAAATCCATGCAAGGCTCCTTTACGATTTATTACCAGGAAGCGTCTGATTACGCCAAGTTGCAACTTGAAGTGGTTTAATAGATTGTACCATTAAACTACCACAGGATGGAACTTTTATTAGGTAATAAACAGGCTGCCTGTTTTTGACAGGCAGCCCTCATTTTAGTCAGAAGATTTCGATTTTGTATATCTATATAATATATAGCTGTATATGCAAACAATCGAAATCTTCAAAAGGAAATTTCATGTAGATAAAATTTCCTCAACTACTCTGGATTTCTCGTAGAATCGTTTGCTGCAACCCAAGCTTCAAATTCATCAGCAACTGCCTGAGGGGTCTTGTTGCCGAACATCATTTCCTGGAGTCCAGGATGGAGAACGCCCATGCCTTCGCCATCTACTACTGCATCAATTACATAACCGGCTGGTTTTGTATTCAGGAATGTAACCAGTTTAGCCAATAATGGATGCTGTTCGCCCATGTCTGCATTAATATAGGAAGGAATCATTCCATGAGTTACACGAATATCAGCACCTTCTTTTCCTGAGTAGAACCAAATCCAGTCCCATGCTGCGTCAGCTTTTGCACCTTCGAGGTTCACATTCATACCAAAACCGGTACCTGCAACAACTGCAGTGGATTGTGACTGACCTTTCTGATTGGGGATATCCGGGAATGCTTCAAGTGTTACAAAGGGGACAAGTTCTTCGGGAAGTTCTTGAACAAGAGACGAAACTCTCCATCCACCATCGATCAAGTAGGCGGCTTTTCCATTCTCAAAATCTGAAAGAGCATTTCCATAAGGTGCCTGATTGAGTCCTGGTGAGAACATTTCGTTGTCCGAAAGAACTTTGATAACGTTCAATGCATTTACAAATTCAGCATCACCGAAAGAAGCGTTTCCAACGAGTACATCATTATACCAATCCATACCACCGGCTCTTTCTGTCAGAGCTGAGAGGAAACATGACTGCATCTGCCATCCATCACCATTATCCATAGCAATTGGAATGTATCCTGCGGCTGCTAGTATTGGTCCCTGAGCAAGCATTTCATCAAGAGTTTTCGGATAGGTTAATCCGAGTTCAGCAAGAATTTTATTGTTGGTAAATACTACATGAGTAGAGGTTACCTGCTGAGGAACTTCATAAATTTCACCATTGGATCCCTGAGGCGTCATAGCTGCAGGTGCGAATTCATTAACTTTGTCTCCCAGGAAGGGAACAAGGTCTTTAATAAGTCCTGCGCTTGTAACATAACCGGTTCTTTTTTTCGGCCAGAGGTAAATAATGTCAGGAAGCTGTTTAGCTACAGCCATAGCCTGCAGTTTGTTGTGAAACGGCTCATTGTTCTGGTATTCAATATTAAGGGTAATATTTGGGTAAGATACCTCGAATGCGGCCATTATTTCGCCCCATTGTCCAACTGCAGTATCGTCTGCAAGGTCATGGTAATGATACATATCGAGTTCAACTGCACCATCTGCTGCTTCTTTTTCTGCTGCAGCAAAAAGAGATCCGACTGCCAGTAGTAATACCAGCATGAGTAATAATAATTTCTTCATACACACCTCCTACAAGTGTTTAGAAAAATTTTGTGAGAATTGAGGTGATATATTCCTCAATTCTTCTAATTAACTTCAGGATCAAAACTTGACCGCTGAATCCGCTTTTCTTATATATTCCCGCCAGCGCGGGCCAATAAGCTAAATTATATGTCTATAAATAGACTCGTTTCTTTAAATCAGGAAGAAGGAATAATCCTCCGACCCTCTCCATATCGTTATCATCCAGAAACTCAAGATCGATAAAAAGCCGATCAAGTACAAATCCAGCGGCTCCGTATGCTACTGCACGTTCTCCAAGTGAGGAGAACCGAATTTCACAATCTACAGGAGGTTCATACATCCAGTTCCTGTTAATTTCTTTAAGAAGAATAGGTCTGACAATTTCCTGATACTTTTCAATATGCCCGCCAATAAACACCTGGCTGAGGTTGAGGCTGTTCACAAATAAGGCTGCATGCTTTGAAAGTTCTGTAATGAATTTTTTCAGCACTTCAGGATTTTCTTCTATAGTGAATGAGGCTTCATAATCAATATCAAACTGACCTTTCTGATCTTTCCCAATGAAAACACTATGGAATTCCCCCGCTGAACTGTTTAATCCGTAATATACTTTTCCATCTATGACAAAGCCCAGACCGACTGCGGTCTTCTCGTATATTTTCTTTCTCTCCTCAAGATCCCTGAATTCAACCAGGATAAAGAGAAAATTCCGAAGCGATCTGAACCGGTGAAAAACCAATTCTCCCCAGGCACAGCTGTTTGCATCATTCTCAATAAAGACCGGTACAGGAAAATCTTTGGCAATCTCTTCGTAGAAATCAAAAGGTTTAGTAAATTCCAGGGGGATAGAGGCTTTGATTACCCGTTTGTGTGCATCAATGATTCCGGATATCCCGAAGCCGACACCTAAAACAGGTGTGTCTATCCATGAAATTTTTTCCATAGTCTTTTGATAAATACTAAATACTTTTTCTTTAAAATTTATGTTGCTGATTGAGTCAAGTTCAGTCTGTGAAAAGAGAATATCTCCGAATAGATCGGTAACAACTACCGTATATGAATTTGGCCTAAGCTCGAAACCTATAACCACACCATACTGTTTATTAATTTGAAGGTTGACGGGTTTTCTGCCGCCCTGGGGTCCTGAGAAACCTTCATTTGTTTCCTGAACAAGTCCGTCTTCTATTAGTTCACTAACTATGTTGGTAATTGTTGATTTATTTAACTGAAGTCTTCGGGCTATTTCAACTCTGCTGACTTGTGGAGAGCTCCATATTTCACGAATTATGCGGGAGGTGTTTATTATTCTTGGTCTCTTAATAGACTGAAGCATAATTGTCCTTAATTTGTTTAGGTTGGTTGATACAAAAACTAACTAAAAGAATTATGCACCCACTTCCTCAAGTTGTCAAGAAAAACTATCAGAAAAAATAAGAATTTTCCTCACATGCGTTGAAATCTTTGTATAAATAGATAAGTGTATATAATAAAACAAATAAGTGCATATAAATACAATTTTACCTACCTGTGACGAGATAAAACTGTAGTTAAATCAGGAATATTTAGACCTTTTTATTGAATGATGAAAGGTGTGCTGTAATAATCATGATAGTTTATTTTTAATTCTAACCAGGAAATTTTGATGTTAAAGAATCTTTATCAGCTGTCTGGATGGGATTCAATGAAACCAAACTTGATGTTGGAACCTCTTCCTGTGTAATCCAACTGTCAGTAATGCTGATAATGAGTTGTCGGTTACGGTAAGACATTTACGGGAAACCTATTGATCTAATAAATACAGTTAGAATTCTACTTTTGGATTTTCCTTTGCAGCCACATCTATCTCAAAGTAATCCTGCTTAACCAAACCCAGATTTCCGGCGACCATGTTCGCCGGAAACATCAGGATTTCCCGATTGAAGCTCAGAACAACATCATTATACCGCTTTCTAGCGACAGCCAGACGGTTTTCTGTCCCGGCAAGCTCATCCTGCAGCCTGATAAAGTTCTCGTTCGATTTCAGCTCCGGGTACTGTTCAACAACAACCAGCAATCGTGACAGGGCTGATTCAAGACCATTAGAGGCTTCTGCTGTTTCAGCAACACTACCGGCTCCGGCCAGCTTGCTTCGTGCTTCAGCTATCTGAACAAAAATACTCTCTTCCTGAGCTGCATACCCTTTGACAGTCTCAACCAGATTCGGAATGAGATCGTACCTTCGCTGCAGCTGGTTTTCAACCTCTGCCCATGAACCCTCAATTTCCTGCTGCTGTGAAACCAATCGGTTCCTCGTTGATACATACCAAAATCCGCCAAAAACGATCAGCAGAACAATAATTAACAAAACTACTACTAATGGTGAAAATTTTTTTCCGGCCATACTACTCAATTCTCCTTTTATTCTGATGCTAAAAAAACAATAACCAATGGAGCTCACGATCCGCAATCAACTTAAAATGATCGGGATGCACCGCCTCCGCCAAAATTTCCGCCGCCGAATCCCCCGAACCCGCCGCTTCCAAATCCGCCGCCTCGTCCGGATGATCCAAATCCGCCGCCCCGATGCCCTCGTCCGCTTAACTGTCCAAGCAGCAGCAGATGAAATAACCTGCGTCGACCGCCCAGAAGGAAGACCAGAATACCAAGAACAAAAATAATTATCCCGATGGAATCAGTTTCAGAATCGTCAGTAACTGCATACTTATCCAGTTTTACATCCTTAAGTTCGAAATCACGTTTCTTTGCCAGAGTTGCTGCAATTGCACGGCTTCCCTTGAGCATCCCGCTGGAAAAATTCCCCTCCCGAAAATCAGGAAGTACATGAGTATCAAGAATACCTCCGGTTAATCCATCAGGCAAGTCTCCCTCCAAACCATACCCAACCTCGATACGAACCTTTCGATCCTGAACAGCAAGAAAAAGGATAACCCCGGTATCAGACTCTTTTTTTCCAACTCCCCAGGCTTCCGCAAGTCCAATGGTATAACTCTCAAGTGGTTGCCCACCCAGTGAGTCGATCGTTACCACAGCCAACTCAATATCTCCACTTTGCTCAAGGGCAGCAGCAGCCTGTTCAATAAGCTTCTCGTCCCCGGGTGAAATTACATTTGCAAAGTCATTTACATATTCCCGTGGAGATGGATACTCTGCTGCCTGCAGCGGAACCGGAAAAATTAAAAGCAAAAGAAAAAAAACTGTTATTACAACCACAGTCCTCCTAAAAGTTTTTCTGATTAGCTGAAAATTATTCAGTATCATAACTATCTACCACATCAAGCATAGAGAGATACTGTCTCTGCAAATCAATTACCAGCTCTTTTATCTGCAGGGAGTTGTTTGCCGTACCGGAAGTACGAAGCTCGAGAAGCTTATTAAAAGGTTCCTGATTGATATCAAATCTTGATGCCAGCTCAGGAATAAGATTATCAGTACCGCTGGATTCCTCTGTACCTATTGTATCCTTTTTGGAATCAGTCAGACTGACTAAAGCTCTGAACAATGAAAGCTGAGAACCCGCCCAATCAGACAGGGTCCTCTTCAATAATCGATCATCACCAGATGTGCCCAGAATTATCTGCCTCAGCGTCTGCACACTGCCGCGAAGCATGGACTCAACCTGATGACGTAAGTTCTTATTGGCAATCTCCATCTTTATGAAAAGATCATCACCCTGAATAAGGAGCATATTGTTTTTCAGTTCCAAATATTCAACCGGGAAAATATCGGAGGAGGTGAGTAACTCCTTTTTTGAGAGAATGTGCGGAGTAATTCTGTACTTAGCCAGAGTTTTACGGGCGCTCTTTCCCAGCTCAAACAAACGGGCCGGATCAGCGTTGTCAACAACAATCAAAATGTTTATGTCGGATACACCCTGAACCCATCCACCCGCTGCAGCACTGCCGTATAAGGCAGTCATAACCAGCGAATCGCCAAATGCCCCTGAAAGGATGGGCATAAAAACATCAATTGCTTTAGAAACATATGCATCTACTTCAACTTCCACTTCACCATTTCCCATGAATGACTCCTGTACATATCATTTTGTTTAAAACTCACTTCCAAACATATAATAATGAGATTCTTATAGGAAGTACAGTACAACTTGTCTGCAGGATTGATTGGAATCTATACCCGGAACCGTCCCGTACGTCTTATGACTTTATGCAGATGACGAAGATTTCTGAGAAGGCTAATTTCCCTTTTTTTTGTAAGACCTTGTGGATGATAGAAATGGATGATAAGTCCGGAAATCAGCTCCTGCAAAGGGACCTCCTCATCATAAAGAGAATGGGAAACTTTCTCTCCCCAAAGCTGCCAACCAATTTCTTCCGGTCCCGGAACAAACAGTTTTTTTGCTGATTTTTTAATAAGACGCCTTACGGATCTGCTGATTTGTACCTTTAATGGTCGAATCCGGGGCAGAAAAAGATATATAAATAGTAATAAACCCATGATAATTATCACAAAGAGGGCAATATATCCCTTTCCAAAGGGGAGAATCCTTCCGGGATCAGGACTTCCGTCTTTTCCAGAAGATTTGAGAATTCCCAGAGACTCTAACTGCTCAAGAGTTATCTCATCATCAGCGGTAATTGTGTACAGATTGTTATCTGCCAATCCTATGAGCGGAGGAGTAACTTCCCAGGGAACCCAACCTCTGCCCTCTATAAAGATTTCCGGCCATTGATGGGAAGAGAAGCCGGTAATATGGGATATCCCAACAGTTTCCGGAATCCCGCCCTGTTCCCTGAACCGACCGGGTATATCCTGCTCTTTTTCCCGAGGTATGACAGTCATAAATCCCCTGGCAATTCGTACCGGGATACCATTCATCCTGGCTAAAATAGCAGCAGCTGATGAGAAATGAACACAGTATCCCTCTTTTGTCACAAAGAGAAAATCTGCAATTGGATCAGAGCTTGCCGTGGTATCAAGTGTATAGATGAACCCATCTGTAAGGTACTTTCTGATATTCCGAAGCGTCTCGATCTCATTTTCCCCACGAACACTCTGTGCCAGCAGAGAAAAAGCCTTCATCGTATCGGAAGGCAGCTGAAGTGCCCGTGAGATATGCTTAGGGTCTATATGTACCGTATCAATTGTAGATCCGGGATTTATGAACAGAGTAATGCTTTCTCCTTTTCCCAGAGGTATGCCGTCAGGAGGTTCCACCACTTTGTCTGCAGGCAGGGGATAAACAGTATTGCTCACACGGACAGCAAAGGTCTCCTGAGTCATAGGAATTCTTGGGAAAAGATCAGTAACAACTGTGAGAGAAATTTCCCGAACAGCACTGCCCGATATTAGTGACAAGTCGTTAGCGGATAGTGGTGGGTTAATTAATCTTGTTGGTTCATCGGCAGCCCAGGCGGTTCCATTAAAATAGTACGAAATATCTGTCTTTAAATATAATCCTGTACCACGTTCTGCTTCAGCCACAAAAAGAACATGATTGGTAAGATAGGGGCGTGCACCGGTAAAACGATTCTCTGAATATGGATGTCCATATCCGGGAATATTAAAGGTAAGAGGAAGATGCGGAAGAATATTCAGCAGGCCGGTTCTGAGCACTCGTGAGATCCCGTCTATTACAACACTTCCCCGTGCTTCGGGTTTTTTAATGGGGGGAACCCATGATACCGCGGCAGAAAATACAATAATCAGGAGCCCGTACAGTATAAACCGATTACGTCCGGCTTTCGGAAGAAACATAAACATATAGAGGCAAACCAGAATACTGAAAGGCAGAATGCTGTAGATGCCGGGGAATAAAATCATCACCACCAGATTTATCAGGAGCAGCATGCTTGTGAGAGCCCGGAGTTTGTGTTTCCAGAGGATTATCCATGAACAGCCCAGTGAGGTGAAAAAACCTGCGGTAAAGGAGAATATGAATGAAACAATACCGTTTGGTCTACCGATTATCAGTAATTTAAACCAACCCTGGTACATGGTATCTGATATTATGATGATATACCCAACTAAAAAAATGGCAGTTAACGAATAGATGCTGATCCTTACGAGAGAACCAGTGGTTTTGACAACAGGGAACCTTCTGAAACGAGCCTCCATACATGCTGCTGCCAGCGGTATCTCAAGAAGCAGCAGCAGAAAATGAGAACCGGATGCATCCAGTACAAGAAAGAGAAATTCATACACAATGGCAGGTATTAGGAGAAGAATACACATGGCAGCTCCTCCTCAAGTCTGTGATTTGCGGTTATCTCTGTAATCCCGTTCCCTCTGAATTGGAGATGCGCTATAAGCCTTCTGGTTTTTATAAGTGTTTCAGTGTTCATATCCTCGGTAACTGCAACCAAATGTCCACTTGGATGGTTTAGCCAAAAGGCACTGTCCAGAAAGAGCCAATCAGAAATTGCAGAGATGACATAAAGAGTAACCCCATCCGGTATCTCCCGAAGTTCTGATGTATCTCTTGCGTTAAATTCGAGCATCAGAGTAGAGTTCAGCAGCCTGTTCATCTCAGCCTCTGAGACAATCTCCCTGTTTTCCCACCCGGGAAATCCGTGAATAGTTACCTGCTGCCCGGAATGAAATGCAGAGTTTATCAATGCAAGTGAAGCCTCTATAGCCGTATCCTCACATAATGGAGATCTTCCAATGGATCGGCGATCAAGAAAAATGTGGACACCAGCACCACCTCTGGTATCGAATTCCCGCAACAGTGGTCTGCCCAACTGGGAAAAACGGGACCAGCTAATAAAACGGGTGTTCTCACCAGCACGATACTCTTTCAAGTTGGAAAAGGTATGAGCTTCTCCTTTTTCACCGGTTAAAGTGGTCGATTGCCCCTCTGTAGGCTGATGTTTCTGGAGAGGGTGATTCTGAAGCCCAATCAGACGTGGATAGACATAGAAGGTTTTAGCCCAGATTGGCAGATCCAGCGTAATTAAACCGGTAAATCCGGTTACAGACAACCTTGAAAGACCCATAGTGTAGACACCCCGGAGTCCAGCATATATTTCACGGGAAAATGGGTGTTGGGAACTTGGTTTGATACTGAAGTGCTGTTTTGGAATGACTTGTTTATCCCTCTGATGAATGCGGGTAAACTCTTCAGTAACAGACGGGATCGGAAGTATGCCCCACCCACTTATATTCAAATTATACTGTACGACTTCTCCCTTTTGAACATGCTTGTGAGTGAACTGCTGGGAGTATCTCAAAGAGAAACGGTTTGCCAGAAGAAGCAGAAAATCGACAAGGAAAATGATAGTCCAAAACCTCAATGCACGGATATAGATTCCTCCAAAATACCGTGATGTGAGATAGAGCAGAAAAGTTATAGTGAGAAAAGGAATTAAAACTTTTATCTGTATCCTGGCATGGAGTTTCATGAGCTGCTTATTCGTAGGGAATTTGTACCCGGGAAACCACCTGCTTAATGAAGTGACTCATAGGTTTCCCCTCACTACGTGCTTCCGGGGTAAGAATAAGTCTGTGCTGCAGTACTGGTTCTACAGCGGAAAGAATATCCTCCGGGATCAGGAAACTTCTTTTTTCGACGAGTGCACTGCTTTGCGCCAGACGTATAAGATGCTGCAGCCCTCTGGTACTTAATCCAGCCTGAAAGTGCTCCGATACTCTTGTCTTCTGTCCGATAGCTACCGCATATCCCAGAACCTTTTGTTCTATATGTACGGCCTGCAACAAATCCCTTATTTCCAGTATGCGTTGTGCGGTTATGACCGGAGAAATCCTGTCTACTGCCTCTGAATTCTTATATGTATCAAGAATTAATGTTTCAGTCCGACTGTCCGGATATCCAGGAGTTACACTGATCCCGAATCTATCAAGTTGGGATTCAGGCAGTTTGTATGTTCCTGCATACCCAAAAGGGTTTTGCGCTGCCGCTACAAAAAAAGGTGACGGCATGGGGTATCGAACACCATCTACTGTTACCGCCTCTTCCTGCATAGCTTCCAAAAGTGCGGATTGAGTTCGTGCAGGAGCCCTGTTTAGTTCGTCAGCCAGAATAAACTGATGTCTAAGCGGCCCTTCACGGAAAATGAATTCATGCTTTACCGGGTCCCAGATTGTCATCCCGGTAATGTCACCAGGCAGCAGATCCGGAGTGAATTGGATGCGGCCGTAATCAAGGCTGCTTGCTTTTGCCAGACAACGCAGCAGTGTTGTTTTTCCGACCCCTGATACGTCCTCTATAAGTGTATGCAGCCCTGAGACCAGGGCTCTGACCATAAGTGATACAACAGCTGGTTTTCCGAGATAGCCTTTTGCTGTTTCATCGATCAACTCCTGTATGGAGTCTGCAGCGAGTTCGTATTGTGTATTGTTTTCATTGCTCATATTACATCCTACTGCAGGGGGGAGTGGGGGCAGGTGCGCAGCGGGTTTAAACAAGGAATCCCTGCATGTTGAGAATCAGTATTTGAAATTATATCATGATTTTTCGGAATACAGGACACTTTCTTGGGGGTCGGTTCTGTTCACTTTCCCGGGTTAAGAATCATAAACTGCTCAGCAGATTGGAGATGTTTCCACGGATCCTGAATATCAAGAACAACAGCAGTAGCTGTGTGCATATAGATTTCCTGCTGTACAAGATATGAAGCAAATTCACTAATGCCGGGGTTATGCCCAAAAATCAGTACTGTTTTTTTGTTTGTGGGTATTGCGGCAGTAATTGCAATAAAATCTGTAACTTCTCCCTGATATAGAGAAGGTTTTTCCTCAATATTCTCACGTGGAATTTCAAAACTATCTGCAACTGCCTGCGCAGTACCGACAGCCCGTTTTGCAGGGCTTGATAGAAGAAAATCCGGTTTAAGTCCCAGATATTTAATTTTACTTGCTATTTGAGAAGCTTCTTTAATGCCTTTTTTTTTGAGTGGTCGTTCAAAATCATTACTATCAGACTGTTCCCAGTCCGATTTTGCGTGACGAATAAGAATCAGCGTTTTCAGACGGGAACCTCCATGACTGCTGCAGAATTTTTCCAAAGATACAACAGCAGTAATACACTTACCGTTATGGGAATGGTGCACAATTGTATGGAGACTTTGAAACCAAGATTATCAATACAAATGCCAAACAGCATCGGACTTATAGAACTCGTGATGGTTATAGCTCCCGTCATCAGGCCATATATCTCACCCTTTCCAAAATTTGTACTAAACTTTGTCAGCAGGACGGTCTGGGAAATAATGCATGCGGAACAAAATCCCCCTAACAGCAGTACCGCAATAAAGTATAACATACTGGGAAGTTGCATGCTAAGGAGAAAAATTCCTGGAATAATCATAATAGAGGAAATTATCAGCATAGGCAGCGGGTTCCATCGTGATGACAATTTGCCTACAATCAGGGATCCTGGTATTCCCCCGGCAAAAAAGCATGCTGTAGCATAAGCTGCTTTATCGAGCTCATATTCCATTACTTTTACGAACAGTATTGGGAGAAAGTTTAAAATAGCAGCAACTGACAGAATCCGGAAAATGATGGTTAAAATAAAAATCAGAAAGTGGGGATTCATTGGTTTGTCTTTACCAATAGCTTTTCTTTTTTTATTCTGTGGATTATGTGCAGTAGGCAACTGATTCTTTCCAGACTTGAGAAAGAGAAACCCCATGAGATAACCCGGTAGTGCAGTAATAAGCAGGACGCCGCTTGTTCCGACCTGGGTCAGCAGGTATCCATTTACCAAATACATTATCAGGATTGCTGTAGTTCCATAGGTTTCATAGATCCCAAGAACTCTTGCTTTTCCCTCCAATACGGTATCATCAATCATGGCATACATTGTTGGATGAAACGTACTCACGCCAACTGCTGCTAAGGCAATTATTATGAGAAACGCAGCAAGTGATGTAGAAAATCCTGCAGCTGTTAATCCCAAAGAGGCAAGAAAAAATCCATAACCGATTAGTTTTTCCCGGTGAAAACGATCTGACAGTTTTCCCATTACAATAGATCCTATTGCAAGTATAGCCATGAATAGTGTAAGAATGCTGCCGGCTGCTGTATAGGAGAGTTCATATTTTACCAGCATTACCGGAAGAATCAGCGGGAGTATGAATATAAAGATGTCATTTGTACTATGTCCAAAATATTTAAGTTTCATTCAATCTGTTTTATGGTATTTCCCCTTTAATGTCAAAGGAGCCGGTTCTGGAAAATTTAAAAAAATCAAACTTGATTTGTTCCTGTTTTCGAAAAACTTCTATAGTGAGACGAAGAATGGGGATAAATATTCGATAAAATCATCTATAATAAAATTATACATCCTGATCAAACTCCCCCAATTTTCGTATCACTATAAAAAATTTCTGTTCAATGTGTAGTGAGAGTGTGTTCTTGAATATTGCTTTTTTAACAATCTATAGTAGACTGTAGGAACTGCTACGAACCTTGTGGGAAAGAAATTACAGTAACACCTTTGGTGAAAGAAACTTAGCCTACCTGTTTTTGTGCAAAAATGCATCAAAGGGAATAATTCTGGTAATTTGTTATTGGAATTATTTATATTCACTAATTTCCCACAAGCTTCGAGACACTTAGTACATATAGTACGCTAGTAAGGGGGACATAAGGGTGAACGTATTAATAGTCCATGACTCAAAGTTCGGCAACGGAGAAAAAATAGCCGAAAAAATGAGAGAAGTACTTGAAAAAACACTTTCATCGGTAAAGGTTGGGCATGTCCGCGATCTTTCATCACTACCCAGGGTTGAAGATTTTCCAGATTTGGTGATCGTTGGTGCGGCAGTCCGGATGTTCAGGGTGAGCCGTGCATCAAAGAAATGGCTCAAAAAGTTGGATAAAAATGCCAGGAAAGGTGGTGCAACTATAGTATTCGGCGCTGTATTCCTCACGCATGGGCTGAAAGAGACCTCAGTACAGGGTTTTGGAAGCAGATATCTACGTTTTATGCAAAATATGAAGAGCCTCGATTATGTATATCCGGATTGGCTGTCAGGGCAAGTGGAAGGACAAGAAGGACCTTTGTTGGAACATGTTCTCCCAAATGTAGAAAAATTTGCTCTATCGTTGGAAAAATGGATGAAAGAAATTAAAATTTGAAAAGTCCAAATTAGTAATTTTGTGTAAGCGTTTCTTGACTTCATAATTGTATATCATTATCTTACTTAAAAGGTAAGGTAATGATAATGAAAAAAAAAATAATCATTTTTATAGTATTATGTATTCTCATGGTTGAAACTGTTACAGCCGCTTCCCTTAAATCGCTCAATGAAAAGTTTGTTGAACAGGGATTTGCAATTCCTGACGGCACACTGGCCTCTATAAACTTTGAGCTGGAAAATATTGATGGGGTCAAAGAAAATCTTTCAGATTATCATGGGAAAGTAGTTTTTTTAAACTTTTGGGCAACCTGGTGCGGACCTTGCAGAATCGAAATGCCGTCAATGCAAAAATTATATGATGAATTCCGTAATGATGGTCTGGAAGTAGTTGCAGTTAACCTTGGGGAGCGACAGAAAACTGTCGTTAAGTTCCTTGAAAAAAACAACCTGACTTTTCCGGTACTGCTTGATGAAACAAATATGGTTGCCAGTATATATGGAGCCAGAAGTATTCCTACAACCTATATTCTTGATAGAAATGGGAATATCCTTAGTATGACAGTAGGAACCAGAGAGTGGTATACGGAAGAATCAAGATCACTTTTTGCGGACATTCTGAATTACTAATAGGGTTATCTATTAGAATTGGCAAATCAAAATTTTATTCTTAACAATTTTGATTTGTTCCCGATCAACTCCTGAAATAGTTGATATTGGCGGTTTATTATATGAATGTAAATATATTTATAGCTTTCGCTGCAGGCATAGTCTCTTTTTTATCTCCTTGCATTTTTCCCGTTATACCCTCTTATTTAACATATATTGGTGGGCTTAGCCTTAATGAAATGCAGGCGAGCAGGAAAAGCCGTATCAGACTCTTTCTTAATTCACTACTTTTCGTAGTTGGATTTACCTTGGTTTTTACCATACTGGGAGTATTTTTCAGCGGTGTTGGAATTGCATTAAGCGGGGTAGCAAAATATATTAATATGGCTGCCGGTATTGTTGTTGTTATTCTGGGTTTGAACTTTATTCTTGATTTTTGGAAGATCCTGAACCTTGAGAAAAAATTTCACTTCAGTAAAAAACCAGGAGGTGCAGTAGGATCTGTACTTCTGGGAATGGCGTTTGGTGCCGGATGGACTCCCTGCATAGGACCTATCCTTGCTACAATCCTTTTTTTGGCAAGTGGTTCAGGTTCAGTCGGACGGGGGGCAGGGCTGCTTCTTGTCTATTCAGCTGGTTTGGGAATGCCGTTTATTATAACAGGCCTGTTTTTTGCAAAGTTTCAGAAAGTATTTACCCGGTTAAGAAAGTATCTGTATGCTATTAAAGTTGGGAGCGGTATTTTTCTTATTTTTATTGGTATCCTGATTTTTACCGGGCGACTATCAAGAATCAATATATTCCTTTTTAGTATTTCCAGCGGACTCGAATCTCTGAATGAAGAGTTCCCGGTAGGAACAGCTGTAATTTTGGGATTGGTTTTTCTGATCCCAGCGATTCTAATTGGAATCTCCCTTGTGAAACGCTTAATCCAAAGAAGTCAGTCAGTTGACTCAGAGGCCGAATTGGAAAGTGAGAAACAGATAAAATCCAAATACCCAAAGGGTAGATTTATTTTTACCATTGTTTTCCTGTTGCTTTCAGTGCTGGTATTTACCGGAGTTCTGGATATAGGCAGCTTAATAAGCAGTTGGCTCACTTTTCAGGGCTTGTAAACAGACAAAAAAACAGGGGCCATAAACGACCCCTGCAATATCAAATCAAACAGCGCACAATTAATACCAAATCTTAAGAGAATAGTTCCTTGATCTGTTTTTTATAAAGATCCTGGATTGTATGCCTTTTAACTTCCTGTTTAGCAGAAAGTTCTTTTCCTACCTCAAAAGTAGCATCAAGGATAGTGAATCTAAAAATATGTTCAAAACTCTTAAACCCATTTTTTGTACTGATCAAGTCGTTTATTTCTGAATTGAATAATTCCTTAACCTCAATAATTTCAAGTAGGTCTTCACTGGAGTTATAGGGGAAATTATTCTCTTTACAGAAAAGTTCAACCTGATTCATATCTGGAGAGATAAGTGCTGCAAGATATTTCTTATCCTGTCCCAGCACAACAGCCTGATCAATATACACAGATTCACGCAGACGCGCTTCGATCGGGATAGGTTCAACATTTTCTCCACCGGAAAGGACGATTGTGTCTTTAGCACGTCCGCGAATAGCGTACTCACCTTTATGAGTCCACATACCAAGATCTCCGGTATTTAACCAACCATCTTCATCAATCATCTCTTTTGTCAAATCTTCTCTTTTAAAGTATCCCATCATAACCTGTTTACCGCGTGCATAGATCACACCTTTTTGCCCAGGTTTTGCAAGATTTCCCTGTTCATCAACAATTTTAATCTCTGTATCTGGAAAAGGTGCTACCGTAGAAGGCACTTTATGAGCCATTTTCCGTAACCCAATAACTGGACTGGTTTCTGTTAATCCATACCCGTCCAACAGTGTTATACCTATAGCAGAGAAAAATTTATCAACTGATGATGGTAAGGATCCACCTCCAGACACTCCGGCTTTGAAATTAGTTCCCAGTTTCTGTTTAATTGTTTTGAACACAAGAACATCACCAAGTTTTTTTAAAGGGTAAATCAGGAGAAATGGGATAAAAGCAATCATAATGTCAAAAAGGTATACTCTTCTTCTGAATTGAGGGACTCTGTTTTTCATCATATCACGAAGTTTTTTATGGAACGCCGCAATCGATACAAAAAACTTAAAAAGTCCTTGTGCAAAGTGACTCTTCTTTTTCACACTCTGATACACACCGGCCATTATTGATTCCCAGATTCGTGGAACAGATCCCATCCATGAGGGGTTCAGAGCCTGAAAATCAGGAAGCATTATTTTACCAATTGGTTTTGAGTAGGCAATGGTTGCAGCCGACCCTATGATGACATACTGCAGTATACGCTCAAAAGAGTGCCATACGGGCAGAACTGAGAGCCAACGATCACCGGGCTGTACATCTACAACTTTTGGGATTCCCTCTACCTGATGGAGAAAATTTATATGGCTGATCATAACCCCTTTAGGTTCTCCGGTTGTACCGGAAGTAAAGATTATTGTTGCGAGATCTGTGCCGAAGCCCTTTTCAATCTCTTTCTCAACAAGTTTTGGTTTCTTTTTATGAATTTCCTTTCCCTTATCGAACACCTCCTGGAATTTGAGGATATTTGAACCGGAGATCTTTGCAGATTCTGCAAGAACAAAATCAGGATCAAGGACAATAAGGGTTTCCAGGACAGGTAATTTTTTCTTTAGTGCAAGGATTTTCTCCAGCTGTTCCTTATTTTCAGCAAATGCAATCCGGCATTCTGAGTAGCCGAGAATAAATTCTACCTCGTACGGCATAGCATCTCTTCCCCGGGGTACATCTGCAGCTCCTAATGAAAGAATTGCCAGGTCAGTTATCAGCCATTCCTTTCTATTATCAGAAATTAAACCAATGTGATCTCCACGTTTAACTCCGAGATCTATCAACCCGGCAGCAAGAGTGAGGACTTCCTGATAAAAATCCTTATAAAGTGTGGGAATAAATGTTCCCAGACTATCCTTTGAGAGTTGTAATTCAGTATCCGGATACTTTTGCTGGACTTCCTGCAGCATTTTGGGGATTGTTTCGTACATAGTCTACTCCTTATACAAAGCAATTATGGTTGTGTTGAATCATAAAATATCTATTTATACGTTACAGCCATATATAGTTCTGATTCTGGTTTTGTTAGAATAATAAATCTTTATATGGTTAAATCTAACTATAGCCTAACTATACAACATTTTTTATGACAAATAAATATAAATATGTCATAATTAATTTATCATAGCGGCTTTTATGAGTTATTTGTATTATTTAGGTCTCTTTTAGAAAGTATTTAAGGGTCTTACTCTTGCCGTAACACATTATTCAATAGTACTATAGAAATGTGGTTTATTAATAAAAGTAATTGCTGATGAAATAATCAGCAGGGGGTTAATTAATCCTGCGTTGATTGCAAACGGAAGAATTTCCCCCAGGAAGTTAAAAAAGGGGCGAAAAGCATGATTCCGCGATTTCTTACAGAGTTAAAGGACCTTCGTTCGGTAGTCACGTGTTTGAGTGAAGAAAATGAACAGCTCAAAAGTATTCAAAAAGACAGAGTCGATATATTCAAACAACTTTTTAATCAAACTCCCAAAATAGCTGTACAAGGCTATAACAAAAACAGGGAAGTTATCTTCTGGAATAAGTACAGTGAGGAATTATACGGGTACACTTCTGAGGAAGCTCTGGGGAACAAGCTTGATGAACTAATAATCCCGGAAAATATGCGCTCTAATGTTATTGATTTGATTAATGACTGGGTTGAAAATGGTGTACCCATTAATGCAGATGAACACTGGCTCCTTCATAAGGACGGTTCAATGCTGCCTGTATATTCTCAGCATGTACTTATCCGAACAGGGGAAACTGAGTGTGAAATGTTCTGTTTGGATATTGATCTCCGGGAGTTGAAGAAAACTGAGGAGATGCTGGTACAAGCTCGGATATCATACACCATAGATCCACTTACCGGGTTGAAAAACAGATTTTATTATAATCAAATGATCGATGAATATCTTGAGAAAGCACGTGTCAGTGGAAAGTTTCTCGCATACTGCCTTTTAGATCTCGATAACTTCAAACTCTACAATGATACCTATGGTCATCTTAAAGGGGATGAAGTTTTGAAAAAAGTTGGAAAAGTATTACGTACCTGCCTTACCCGTCCTGATGACGTAATCGTTCGGTCAGGTGGTGAAGAATTTCTTATAATGTATACAGTTGATAAGAATCACAACTTCCTTGGCCCTGTTGAAAATATTCTCCAACAGGTAGAAGAGCTGCAGATAGAGCATGTGAGAAATTTAGATTTTAGTGTTATTACTATTTCCGGTGGAGCAGCTATTGTCGATTTTTCCGAAGACTTACCCCTGAAAAAAATATCCGAACTGGCCGATAAAGCTTTAACTGCTGCTAAGGAAGCCGGTAAAAACAATTATGTTCATTATATGAACGCTATCTGCTAACTAATTATTTAGGTTAATTTCATAAATATTAATAAAATCTACCTATTAGTCAGAAGTTTTTTGATTCAGTTAATTTGTTGTATTATAAGATATTAACTAGTTTTATCCAAAAACTTCATATTCAAATCTAAGATTTGAATCAGGCAAATTTCCTAAAAATCTTCGATTTTTGAAATTGCCTCAAAACACATTTAATTGATATATGCTCATTTCCTGTTTTCCGTTTCCTTAGTTACCGCAAGCTCGTGGGGCATAATACGTTTTACCGGTCTGAAGTAGGTTCTTGGGGAGTATTCATACAGATCAGAAACTCTGGTCATATAAATACAGGCATACTCCTCTACCTGTTCGGCATAAAGGCTCTCCTCTGATCCCGCCCTAAGAATTTCCCCCCAGTAGGGATTGAAGTATTTTTTATACCGTATTATTAGTTCAGAAATTTTTGCATTGAGCTGATCCATTTCCCGGAAAAAGGCATCAACCGTTTTGTAATGTTTTGGAGAACCCTCATACCGTAAAATATCCATCTCATTGATTTTTTGCTCTAATACAGATTTATGAATCATCAGGTCATCAATTTCACATTGAACACTATGTGAATTCCTTAATCCGGTCATCTCTTCCTCAAGATCACCAAGAACCAGTGCAGTTCGCCAGGCACATTGTTTTTTAATTGAGACTACATCACCATAAATATGATCACCGATATAGAGGATTTCCTGACCCTCCAGTCCCATATCATCCTGAAGCCGTTTGTAACTGCCTCCCTGATAGATTCCTTCACGAATAGGTCCTGTATAATTACTCATTAGTCCTGATTCAGAATCAATTCTCAAAAATCGATTGTCCCGCTCAAAAAAGCGTGGTTTATCAGCAAAAGTTATTACAAGATCGAAAACATCCCTCCAGCTTGAATGTTTTTTCAAGTAGGGGTTTATAGCGAAATCAAGTAATTCCCGGGTATACTCATAATCTGAATTTGTTATGATCATAAGTCTCTTCCCGTAATCCTTGTATCGCTCAAGCACCATCGCTGTTTTTGGATCATTAATCACATATTTCCCAAAATCTTTTATTATTATGTTTTTCAGTGAGCCATCTTTATGAAGCTCATCAATGGTATTCATGATGTCACGGTCAAGGCGACGGTAATCCGGGATACGGGCACCATCCTCTTTTAACTGCACCAGCTGTGAAAAAAGCACTCCGTAGGAGATGGCAAAAGAGGTGTCCAGGCTTTGAAAGTCCTTATCCGAGAGATCAATAGCTATATTACTGTATAAATCATTCTGTTCCCGAAAAGGGATTTCTCGTAGGCCATGATATGATGATTTTACTTTGTTATAGCGGTTTAGCTGGAGCAGGTTTCCATTTCGCTTATCCACCACCAACCCGACTATTGCACGTTCGAAATCAAACTTTTGTGCCAGCAGGATTTTCGGATAATTATATACTTCAACCAAACGGGTAAGGGCAAGTGTATGGGTCAGTTTCTCAAACTCTCTGGTATAGTAGGGTACCAGTGTGTAATCCATATCAAAACCTATCAATTTTATCTTTCTTAAGTTTAGGGTTCTGTTAACAAATACAGACATCTGAAGCTCCTTTCTGCTTGAAAATACGAAAAGTTCAGGAAAAAATAGATAAACAGAAATTTTCGCACTATATTTATAGTATATATATTCAAAGAGAAAACTTCAAATAAATGCATGCATTGAATAAGACAAGTTTCAAAAAATTAAATCAACCACAAGGTTTCATTTGACTATTTCATCTTGTGCATACAATTTTAGTGTATGAAAAAAATTAAAGTTATAAATTCTCCGCCTGTGCGGATAAATGAAGCTGTGGTAAGGGGGGGGTTGCACTCCAGGTTTTTATAATAGCACTTTGTGTGATGATTTGGGCCTCCTGGTATCCGATCGTGTTTCTGGTTATAGATTTTTTTATTCGAGCTGTACTTAAACCAAAGTTCAGTTTAACTGCCCTGATATCCCGGACTTTTCTGGCTAAACTTGTGCGATTCAAAAAACGTCTTATACTTGAGGTTCTTTCAAAATTATTAATTTTGAAAGAACGACCTATAGTCAGAAGTTTTTGATTAGATGTAATTACTTATATTATAACATAATACATATTTATGATCAAAAACTTCATAAGGCAATTTCTAGTAAATCGGAATAAAACAAAGTTTTATTCTTAGATTTATGAAATTGCCTCACTTGCTAAACCGAAAAATTTTGCTGCGTTGATAGGTCTTGTAATGTCTGTATTAGCAGCTGTAGCGGGCGTTTTGGGTTTTGTACCGGTGATGATGATAATTATTGCAATACTTGCTCTGTTCTCATTTCTTGAAGTTTTTTTAAAATTCTGTGCCGGATGTAAAATTTTCGGATTACTGATTAAGCTTGGCCTCCTGAAAGAGGAAGTTTGTCTTGATTGTGTACTGCCTGGAGGGGATGGGATTTAAAGATAAATCTGACCTTTTTACATCATATATAGCAAAATTATTGTTGCAGTTTGTTGCATCGGAAGATATACTTAACCAGGGAGGAAAATTATGATAACCCTGAAAAAGCTGAAATCTACTGAACGCAGCGAACTCGTTGATGCGGCGGCCGGTCGCAGGTCTGTAGATATTCTTATAACAAATATTACCATAGTAAATGTTTTTACCAGTGAGAGGTATCCGGGAGTAATCGGGATTTCAAACGGGTATATTGCCTATGCTGTTGAGACAGACGATCCGGACCCCTTTATTGCTCAGGCAAATGCTGTCTATGACGGCAAAGGTCTATATGCTGTTCCGGGATTTATTGATGCACATGTACATATTGAAAGCAGTATGCTTACCCCGCAGTACTTTGCCGATTTGGTTATCCCGCACGGCACTACAACAATTGTGACTGATCCGCATGAGATCGGGAATGTTTTGGGGATTGAAGGGGTAGAGTATATGGTTGAATCCGGCAGGAATCTGCCTATGTACCAGCTTGCTCTTGCGCCCTCCTGTGTCCCTTCAGTTCCCGGGTTTGAAGAATCCGGAGCCGATTTCGGCAGAAAGGAGATTGAATATCTTCTTGAGAATGATCGGATACTTGGGATAGCAGAGGTGATGGATTATATCGGGGTAGTGAACAATAACCCCAAAATGCGGGAAATTCTTGATTTTGGATTTGAGAAGGAGTGTTTTATACAGGGACATTTTTTTGGTAACCCGGAACGGGAGCTTGCGGCATATTTATGTGCCGGGCCAGCGTCTAATCATGAGATTTTTACCCCGGCAGAGGCAAAGGCGGCTGTTCGTGCCGGGATGATAGTAGATGCCCGTGACAGCTCTTTTTCTCGGGATGTAGGGGCAATAGTCGGAGCAGTGAAAGAGTATGGCACACTTATGAACTTCACTTTGTGTACCGATGACCGTGAACCTGCAGAAATCCTGCACAAGGGCCATATTAATGATTGTATCCGTAATGCTATAGCATCCGGTCTTGGGGAAGTGCAGGCTATTAAAGCAGCCACGATAAATACCGCTGCACTGTATGGTTTATCGAAGCTTGGAGCTATAGCTCCCGGGTATATAGCGAATATTAATCTAGTGGAAGATCTTACCAGTATGCAGGTAAAGAGTGTTTTCTTTGAAGGAAAGCTTACCGCTGAAAACCATAAAATGGTTAAGCAGGCGGTTAAACCGGAGTTTTCGGTTGAAAAGGTAAATACGGTCTATGTTGGTGATTTGACTGCTGAGACATTTTGTATACAGGCTCCTATCCAGGAGGGGAAGGTAAAGGTACGTGTTATTCAGTATCAGGATATGCTGACTTCAATTACTGATGAAGTTATTCGTGAGGTGAGCGTTAATGATGGGATAATCACGCTTGAGGGGAATGAGGATCTCAATTTTATTGCGGTGGTAAATCGTCATCCGGGAAAGCAGGGTATATTTGTTGCGCTGGTTAGTAATTTTTATCTTGATCACGGCGCGCTTGCCGGGACGGTAAGTCATGATTCCCATAATCTTACGCTTGTGTTTAAGGATGCTGAAGAAGCGGTTTGCGCTGCAGAGCGGGTGAAAGAGTCTGGTGGCGGGGTAGTGTATGTTGATGGGAATAACGAGTATCAGCTGAATCTTCCTGTTGCCGGATTGATGGCAAATGTGCCTGCTGAGATTTGTATAAAGCAGGTGGAAGCGTTAAACAAGGTGCTTGAGACAGTGGGGATAGAGTCGACCAATCCGGTAATGCGCCTGGCAACTGCGGCGCTTCCGGTAATTCCGAATATTAAGATTACGGATCTTGGGCTGGTTGATGTTAACAATGTCTCTTTTTTAGACTTGTTTGTATAAACTGTTACGAACCTTGTGGGAACTCTTAGAATAAGACTAAAATATTTACTCAGTAATTGATTAGGAACTTAGGTAGATATTGAGCACTCTTTTTTTCTGGAGACTTGAAAAGTCTAAACCATACTAATCGGTGATACCAACTCAACTGATCATAGATCTGGGAGATAAATAGCCTTTTTGTAAATATTTTTCTACATGCAGATGATACAATTTCTTTACTAATTCCCGCCTTATCACTATGGCGAATGTTTCTGCAAGATACAGGATCATTTTTTTAAGAATTCCGGCACATTTTTTAACTTCTTTTGGATTGTGAAGAAGGCAGAGAGGGTTTGTGCAGAAGGGAGGATGTTTCATTCCAGGTAATTCCTTTAATCAGTTGAGTACAGCAAAATATGATATACAGGTGAGGCGCTTTCAAAAATACCTATTTTTGGAAGCGCTACCTTGGAATAAGATGCTTTGCATCTTATTCTTAAAAGTATGCATAGCATACTTCGATTTGTGAAGTTTTCTGAAGTTATGTAATTACATT
>JABMQR010000287.1 GCA_013202335.1 Bacteroidota bacterium | reverse complement strand
TAATTGAAGTGATGTGGTGATATATGCCGAATTTGTGTTGAGCCATTGGCAGAAAGTTGGGTTTAATCTACTTATAAGATAGATTCATACGCCTCTTTTTCGTCCAAAAGTGATGATCACTTGCTTTAACGAAAAGAGCCTTATAGTTAAATTGTAAGGAATTAAAAAATTGAAAACTTCACAAGATCTTCATACAAAGATTTATTTTGATCTATATAACCTTATCTCAAGTACTGGTTATAACGTTGGTGACCGGATACCAACAGAACTATCTCTAGCTACACAATATAATGTATCACGCCCTACCATCCACAAAGCAGTTAAAAGGCTTCAGGATGAGGGATATCTTGAAAGTAAAGCAGGATCGGGAACCAGAATAACTCTTAAACCAAGCAGAAACGACTCCAGCCTGGTCTTTGGCCTCCTCTTCCCTTTTCGCTGGAATATGGAGGGCTTGTTTAACCCATTGTCCCAGGCAATCGCCTCTTTATCCACTTCCCATGATTTTCAAATTGTTTGGGGCGGTAAGTTTCCAAAGCGCTTTTCCAGTTCAAAAGATCTTGACCGTATGGCAGATTTTTACATTAATCAGAAAGTTTCCGGAGTGTTTTTAGCGCCGGTTGAACTTACTGCTGACTGCATGAAAAGTACTAATCAAATTGCCCAAAGGCTTACTGAAGCAAATATCCCCATCGTATTAATTGATGCAGATTTTCAGCCTTTTCCCAGGAGCAGTAATTTTGATTTTGTAGGAATAGATAACTACCGTGCAGGATATCTTCTAACCGAACATTTTATTAAAAAGGGTGAAACCCGTATAGACTTCTGCAGCAACCCTTTTTCCGGTGAAACTGTCCAACTTCGACTTAAAGGTGTTAAAGGGGCTCTGATGGATCATGGAATAACTCCATCATCCGAGTGGGTTCATTCTCTCAATGAGGATAAAAAAGGATTCGGTAAAGAACTGAAAGAAAAAGGAGCAAGGAACATCATCTGCAGTAATGACTGGGTAGCTATTCGATTGATGAAGGAATTACAGGAAGAATCATTTTTTGTCCCCGATGATTTTCGCATTGCCGGCTTTGACAACTCGGTTTTTTCACAAAACATAAATCCACAGCTTACCACTATCGATCAGCATTGTCATGACCTTGCAGCTCTTGCCATAAAAGCTATGCTGAATCGTATTAAGGATCCCTCTTCACCTTCCTTACGACTATTTTCAAACTTCTCACTCATAGAGCGTGCTTCCACACGCTAAACTGCAGAAGAAGGATGAATTAGAATTAATCAGCTAGAATCTGCTGTGCTGCTTTCTCTATATCCAACGCGGTAAGCTGATACTCCTGAAGTAATTCTTTCGTAGAACCTGTTTGTCCAAATCTGTCATTTACACCCATTCTTCTGAACGGAACGCCGGAAATACCGGATTCACATAGGGTTTCTGCTACAGCACTCCCCAATCCACCAATAATTGAGTGTTCTTCAACAGTCAGTACCGCCTTCACATTTTTAACCACACTAAGAATTGTTTGTGTATCAAGAGGTTTAATGGTCGGAACATTAATAACTGCTGCAGATATACCTATTTGTGCAAGAGAATCAGCTGCCTCCAGACAAGACGAAACCATCATTCCATGAGCAAATAGTGCAACAGCACTTCCTTCCCGAAGTATGTAGGCTTTCCCAATTTCAAACAGATCACTGTTTTTCTTCACATTTGGAAAAAAATCCCGACCAAGCCGGATATAAACTGGGCCTTTATGCTGAATTGCCGCCTCAACAACCTGATAAGTCTCATCGGCATCACAAGGAACAAGAACCGTCATATTGGGAATAGCTCTCATAATTGCAAGATCTTCCAGGGCCTGATGCGAGCCTCCATCTTCACCGACGTTCAATCCTCCATGAGTACCCACTATCTTTACATTCATATTGTTATAAGCAACACAATTACGTATCTGATCAGTTGCCCTTCCTGCAGCAAACACCGCAAATGTTGATGCGAAAGGAATTAAGCCGAGTGTCGACATACCTGCTGCTGTGCAGACAAGGTCCTGTTCAGATATACCAACATTTAAAGACCGCTCAGGATAGGTTTTAACAAATTCCTGTGTTTTTGTTGCTGCAGAGAGATCCGCATCAAGAACAACAACTTCCGGATACTTTTCGGCAAACTTCATAAGTGCTTTTCCATAGGCTGCCCTTGTGCAAAAACTATCACTCATAGGTATCTCCTTTTTCAATATCGATATAAGCTTTCTGTTTCTCTTCTAATGTAAAGCCTGTTCGATGGTGCGAAGATATTTGATTCTCAAGAAATGAAACACCTTTCCCTTTAACTGTCTGTGCAATAATAGCTGTGGGTTTACCTTTTGTATTGCCTGCTTCCTGAAAAGCATTTTCAAGAGCATTCATATCGTGCCCGTCTACAACAAGTGTGTGAAATCCAAATGAGTCAATTTTTTTGTCAAGCGGCGCTAATCCTTTAATATCACCAATAACCCCGTCAATCTGGAGATTGTTAGAATCTACAATCAGAACCAAATTATCCAGAGCCTGCTGAGAACTGGTCATCATAGCTTCCCAATTCTGGCCTTCCTGAATTTCCCCATCACCAACAAGAACATACACTTTCGCACCGGATTTCTTTATTTTTAGCCCATAAGCAACACCATTTGCAAAAGAAAGACCTTGTCCTAGTGATCCTCCGGAATAATCCAAACCTGCAAGTTTTTCCATACTTGGATGTCCCTGCAAAGGACTTCCGAACTTTCTAAAGCTTCGAAGAATCTCCGGGTCAAAAAATCCGCATCGGGCCAGTACAGAATAGAGTACTGGAGCAGCATGTCCTTTACTTAATATAAACCTGTCCCGATCTTTCCAATCCGGATTATTCGGCTGATAATTCATTAATCTTTTATACAGAACAGAAAGAATTTCAACTGACGATAAAGACCCGCCGGGATGGCCCGAACCGGCATCTTCTATCATTTGAATAATATCTCGCCTTACCTGCTTCGTAAATGCCAGCAATGATGCTGTATCTGAACGCCTCACCTCTTTCATGAGATATCACTCCTTAATTGTTTTTCTGATTCTACCATTACGTTAACAAATTGTCAATTTTTAATTACATTTAATTTACTTTTAATGTACAGTTATAATTACGTATTTTATACATAATATTTACAAAAAAGATTTTTTTTAACCAGGTATAGGGGAAAAACTCGTAAAAAGTGATTTACATTTACTGGGTATACTGCTTTACGTTTATTTTAACAGCTTTTGAGAACAGAGATGTAGTGATAATTGTGGGGATTAATCAGTTGCTGTTATTTAAATGTTCTCTCCGGCCAAATAGCAACATCTTTTTCCAACAGCCATTCATGATCTTTTACAAAATACCGGGTGGTCGGAAGCCACCGGTCGTCCGGAAGATGCGGGATCATCCAAATATAGTACATTGCATATCCGGGGGAGGCCGCCTGTGAATGGGTAATATCCGGACGAATAATTGAAGTATATCGATTTTTTACTATATGTGGTTCTTCACCCAGAAGAGAAATCCCAAAACCTTGCTCAGGAAATAAGCGGTAATGATAAATTTCCGGTTGCGGATGAGCATGAGGAGGATAGCTGGACCATTTCCCCGGGTGATTTATTACTTCACCTAGGAGTGTGACGGACTTACCAGCCATATTTGGTTAGTTAATTATGAGGCAATACGGCGATATAATCGTAAAAAGCAAAGACTAAACTATGGGTAAATG
>JABMQR010000286.1 GCA_013202335.1 Bacteroidota bacterium | reverse complement strand
CATAATTTTAACATGTAAGAGAAAAAGAATATACCGTAAAAGCAGATTTACAGAGGCTTTAATTGCTGATTTTTACCATTTTTGGTTTACCATGTTATAACTTGGGCAGGAATTTGGGTAATTCAAAAGCATCCCGAATCGAATCAAGTTTAAAAGTATGTGAAATCAAGTCCTCTACTACTAATTTCTTATGCAGCATCAAGTCGATCGATTGTTGAGTTTTTCTAAGTGAAGTAAAGGACCCGATTATTGAAATTTCTTTCTCAAAGATTTTGAATGGTTGCAGTTTCATCTCGGCCTCTTTTTGAGGGACACCGAAAAACAGAATCTGTCCGGAAGGCCGTACAAAATCCAGAGTCTGTTCAAGAACTGACACAGCTCCAGTTGCATCTACTACAATATCATAATCTTTACTGTTCAAATCAGTCAAGTTTTTTCTGATCTGTTTTACACCATGATTCTCTGCATAGTTCACACGTTCTGAGTTATGCTCAATCATAACAATTTCAGCTGCCCCATATACTGACAAAACACGATATAATAACAAACCTATTGGGCCTGCCCCTATCAGCAGAATCCTGCTGCCTGCCACAAAATGCAGCCTATCTACTCCATGGAGAACACAGGATAATGGTTCAACCCATGCCGCACTACGGAATGAAAGGTGTCCTATTTTGAACACAGCTTCCTGGGGTACTTTAACATGAGTAGCCATCCCTCCCGGCAGGGTAACTCCAACTGCCTGCCAGTTATCACAAAAGTGCTGCCGGTTCTTAAGACATGCTGCACATATTCCACAAGAAATATTTGGTTCAACTGCTATACGATCACCTATTCTCACACGTGAAACACCTTGACCAACAGCTACAATCTTTTCTGAGAATTCATGGCCTGGGATAATTGGATAACTACCAAGATATTCTCCTTTGTAAATATGCAGGTCAGTCCCGCAAATACCACTGTTGACCACTTGAACCGTAACCCAACCTGGACCAGGTTCAAAATATTCTTTTTCATTCAATTCAACTTTCTCAAACACACCTGGGTTTATGATCGCATATCCTCTCACTGGAGTACTCCTTATGGAATTTTTTTAGGGCATGGATATACCCAACTTGCAGGTTGGTCAATCCATATTCATTCTACAATCAGTTTTTAGTATTCTTTTATTCGGTGAATGCCTGCAGAACTTGTATGCATAATCGAATCCATGTGGTATTGAATAATTGAAAGTTTTTCCTGAGAATCCATTTCATCCCATAGATTATTAAACTCGCCTGGATCATTTTCCAGATCGAAAATTTCGCCTTTCTGGTGATTATGATAAATGATAGATTTATATTTACCATTAAAAACCATTGTTCCATGCGATCCATAATGGGCATTTGCTGTTGTCCCCTGTCCCATCGCATCATTGTATTCGCAAATCACATGCTTCTTATGTGTATGTAAATCACTTTCCCCAGTTAATAACCGGCAAAGAGATTTACCCTGCATATAATATGGAACATCTATTCCAACTGCCTCAAGTACTGTGGGGGCAATGTCAATTGATTCAACAAGGGCTTGCGATATTGAACCAGACAACCATTTATGCGGCCATGAAATTATTAATGGGACGTGGACCAATGCTTCAAAAAATCTACACCCTTTAAACAATAGACCGTGATCCCCTAATAATTCTCCATGGTCACTGGAAAAAATTATTATTGTATTATCCAACTGCCCAAGCTCTTCCAAGTAATCTACGATTCTACCGAATTGAGTATCTATCAATTCAATCTCAGCGTAGTAACAGGCTCTCAATAACTTAGCCTCATAGTGGTTAGGCGCAATTGAAGCCAGCATATCCTTTGAGAGATCCATATCTTGTCCATTAGGAGCATTTTCATATGGATTGACTGCATGAATTGTCTGCTGGTCAATATCTAGAAAGTTCTCTTGTCTGACCAGATCAGATTCACGAAACAAGGGATATGCAATATTCTCTGTATTATATCGATCAAGATATTCTTTAGGCGGATGGAAGGTTGGATGTGGACTGAATGGATTAATACTCAGCATCCATGGAGTATCTCTATCCTGTCCTATAAAATCGATAGCTTTTTCCGTACACCAAGTTGTCTGGTGCAATTCTTCCGGCAATCCGACACCATAAGAACCTGATATATCTTCAAATAGGGCATCCACATCCTGACCCTTTTCATTCTGAAGCCACTCAATAAACTCATTACCTTTGATATCAGGATATGGGTGATGGCTCCATTCATAAAATCTGTATCCATCATCTGAGCGCTGTTCTCTCTCAAATTGAGCTCCGGCAAGATGTAATTTACCAATAAGTCCACAATCATACCCATTATTTGCAAGTATTTTTGTTACCAGAGTTTCGTTTTCCGGAAATTTATCATTCCCATTTCTGTGTACATGGTGTGAAGCAGGATATCTTCCAGTGAGAAATGATGCCCTGCTAGGTGTACATATTGGCGATTGGGTATATGCCTGGGAAAATGCAATACCACGGTGTATCAATTCGTTCAGACGAGGTGTTTGTGCTTCATGGAAACCCATTACATTAATAGTATCATATCGTTGCTGATCAGTGCAGTACCACAGTATATTTGGTCTTTGCATTTGTAATTACTCCTTTAAGGCACCTTTTGTTAAACCTTGTACTAAAGATTTCCCAACCAAAAATGCAATTAGAATTGCAGGTATTATCAGAATTACTGCACCGGCTCCCATCATTCCCCATTCAGTTCCTTCATATTTCATAAGATTGACAATTCCGATTGCCGCTGTTACTGCCTTGTTTCGCGTTAGGATCAATGCAAATATGAATTCATTCCAGCACATAATAAATGTAAGTATTCCAGCCGAAGCTATACCAGGGAGTGTAATAGGAATAATGACTTTACTGAAAGTTTGGAGTACCGAGGCTCCATCTATTGTAGCGGCCTCTTCAAGGGATTCACTGATATCAATAAAAAATGACCGCATCAGCCAGATGACCAGCGGCAGATTGAATGTAAAATATGAAATAATCAACCCAATACGAGAATCAATTAGATTAGTTTGGGAGAAAGCTATAAAAAATGGAATAACAAAAGTCATCGCTGGAGCCATACGCATAAGTATAATCCAAGACAGTATTACATTTTTTGCTTTGCTTTTCATACGAACTAACCCGAAAGCTGCAGGAGTACCAATTACCAGACATAGTGCTGTTGCAGATGTTGAAATAATAAGGCTATTCATAAAAAACCGCAGGAAGTCAGTCTCCATAAACAATCTCCGATAATTATCCCATGTTGGTAAAAAGAATATCACTGGAGGATTTGCAAATGCCTGGAGCTGAGTTTTTACTGATAAACTTATAAGCCATAACAAAGGGCCGACTGTAAACAAAAAGAATAAAATAAGGATTATGTAAATAATTGTTCGACTTGCTGTTCTTGAATGTTTTCCTAATATTATTTTTTTCATTTTCTTCCTCCCTTGAGCGTTGAGATGATAAAGGGTGTTGAGAAAATCAACATAATGAATACGAATATCACCAGAAGAGATGACGCGTATGCTATATCCAAGTAATTAAATCCAGCCTCGAATGCATAAATATTGATAGCTTCAGTTGATTGTGCTGGACCTCCTCCAGTCATCATGTAAATAACCGGCAGGATTCCTAAAGCTTCGATTATCCGAAGGATTACAGTCACAACCAATACCGGTTGAAGTAACGGTATGATCACCCTGTGTATAAGCTGTAATTGATTCGCCCCATCGATAATAGCAGCTTCAATAGAATCTGTTGGTAATGATTCTAAACCAGCCAAGAGGATGAGCATGACAAAAGGGGTCCATTGCCATACAGATGCAATGGTTATCGCTATTAATGCAGTTGCAGGAACTGAAAGCCAATCTGGAGCATATAGATGTAACAATTCAAGTAAGTAATTAATACCTCCTAAATCAGGTGTAAAAAGAACACGCCAAGACAATCCGACTACTACTGGAGGTATAAGCATCGGGATAAGAAATATTGGTCGAAGAAAACCAGTTCCCCTTTTCACAGTATACAAAAAATAGGCAATAATAAATCCTATCAACATTTGTAAAGCCGTATTTACAATAATATAGTAAAAGGAAACTTTAATAGAATTTACGGCACGCGGGTCTGAGAAGAGACGAATAAAGTTCCCTAATCCAATAAATTGGAATGAGTTCTGTCTAAAAAGTGACCATGATGTTAATGAAAACGTAAACAGAAGAACTATTGGGACTATCGTCAGCACAATAAGGATGAAAACTGCTGGAGACATAAATATCATGTAGGTTTTGTCTTTTCTTTTCATCGAATATTTCCTAATAGTGAATACTTATCAGTAAAATTCATTCATATTGATTGTCCTTCCCAACCTCTTTGGACGTTCGGGAAGGACATTAATTATTTTACAATTTTATTATTTAATAAATTGTAATCTTTTCAGGATATCAACTGCAGATTTCTGAGTTTCCTTCATCGCTTCAGCAGCCGTTTTTTCCCCAATCATTACTTGCTGCAGTGCATTTCCATATAAGGCGTTCACTTCAGACCAGCCATTTATTCTTGGACGATAGTCAGGGTCGCCATAAGACAGACTTTTCTGGAAAGTAGCTAGAAAGTCCCCTTCCCCAGGCAAGTTCCATTTTCCCCTGAAATCTGGATCATTCCATAATGAGTCCCTGTGAACAGCAATATGATTCGATGTGAGAGCAATCTCTTTAGTAGTCTCAAAACTGTTTGACCATTGCAGGAAGTACCATGCTTCTTCTTTTTTCTTTGAGGCATTGTTTATTGAAAACCCATGCCCGGTAAACGCAGGATTTATGCCGCCTGGTCCTCCTGGAACTACACGGAAACCAACCTTTCCACGCACTAAAGATATTTCAGGATCGAGAATTCTGCCACCAAGCGGAGCTCCTTCCATAGCAATAGCAACATTACCCTGCTGCATCGCAATTACTACCTGATCATATTTAGCATTCACTGCACCAGGTATACTGTAATTTGCAAGAAGGTCAGCATAAATTTCAGTCGACTCAATCATTTCAGGTGTATCGAATGTAGGAAAATAGTTAGCATTCTTTATATCCTCAACATAGGTTCCACCTAATCCCTTGATAAAGACCGTTGAATGCCAGCTTGACTCTCCAGGATGCCCACGCATGGCAATTCCGGCAACGCCCTCAGGATCATGGACTGTCTTAACAGCATCCACAAACCCTTCAATTGTATCCAGTTGTGAAGGATCTATCCCATATTGCTCCAGAATATCGGTTCGATAGTAGGTCATAATTGTAGCAGCAAAGAATGGTAATCCGTAAAGTTTGCCGTCATATTTCATCAGATCAAGGAGACTGGGAATAATATCATCCTTATCGAGTGTATCCTCAAATGTCACATCGTCATTCTCAATAAGTGAATCCAGTGGATACAACCAACCAGATTCGGCATAAGGAATTGACCAGTTCGCCTGAACCCAGACAATATCGTATGCGCCGGATTTAGATGCCAATTCCGTTTTTACTTTCTGGTGAGCTATTTCTTCATTAAATAAGTCGAAATTAACACCAATTCCGGTTTTTTCCTTGAAATCCCCAAGCAATGGCTCCAATCCTTCGATATACGTAAGATTCATTCCTAGTACATTGATATTAGAACCGCTGTAAGCTTTCCAAGGATCACCACTTGATACTGTGGTACCAGATTCATCACTCCCACCTGCTGCAGTTATCAGTGATAACGAACATAGAACAAGCATTGCCAGTATGAACAGTTTTTTCATACAATCCTCCTAATTTCAGGGATTATTTCCCTGTTTGATAATATCTATTATATGGTCAGGGAAAAACACTTTCAACGAGAAAAATGAAGAATATTGCAGTAATAATGTGCAGAGTACAGTAATTATGTACTGTAAAAAAGTTAATTTTCCTGAATATCAATTTTTCAAAGAGCGAAAATCAGTGGGTGACATCCCAACACGATTTGAGAATTGCTTATAGAAATAATTTGGATCGGAAAACCCTACTGTCCTTGCAATTTCCGCTGCACTCATCGATGAGTTATTCAGATAGTTTTTTGCCTGTTCAATTCGAGTATCATTAATGTAATCATTAAATGTTTTACCTGTTTCTTCACGAAACAATTTTCCTAAATAGCGTGAAGAAATGTTGAACTCATATGATATTTCTTTTAGGGATATTGGGTGCATAAGATTTTTATTTACAGAGATCAATACTTGCTGTATGAGCGATAAATGGCAATTGAGACGTATTTCTTCAATAATTATTCGGGCAGTATTTCTTAGCCACTCTAGAGTTGCTTCTATTGATGGCTGATTAAAAAGATTCCTAAAAATATACTCATACGTTCCGACAATACGTTCTAATTCTAAATTATTTCTAGTAATGAGATTAATCAATTTTGAAAATAACTCGATTGTGAATCCCCGAAATAGTTCAAGGGAAATAACTTTTGTATAGAGGAATGTTAAATAAATGGAGTCAAAAAACCTGTCAACATCCGCGAAATTCTGATTATTCACTGCTTCTTCAAGCGGTGTTAAATCAACTTCCTGAATATTGTCCCGCCTTTTGAGGAAATCGTCTACATCGTTGTGTGTAATAATATGAGTAGGTAGAAACCTTATTGGATCAACCAACAAACCGTTAAACCAATCCGCAGCTATTTGTATTGGCAATGCTCCATCCAACTCAGGAGATTTAAAGGTCAGAGCATGCACCCCTCCAGATTTCATGCATTGTAAACCTTCTCGTGTAGTTCCATTGGAGACCCTAATAATATCATCTCTATTCTTGACATGCAGTACTTTGTTTATTCCCTTCAGTACTGCAATATCATTAGGACTGATAATCCCCCTCAACTTTGAACCATAAGTATCTATCCACTTAGCAGTTATCTGTTCTGTAATCTCTTCGCTCAAATAGCTTGATTCAATTGCAACCAATTTCATTTTGGGAGCAATACGGGTTAATTCTGTGATCAGTCCATATGATCGTGAATAATATGCTGAAGTATCCGGCATATGCTGTATCACACAATATTCTCCTGTGAAGTTCATATACTCTGCAAATGTGTGGGCCAACATTCGAGATTCAGACCATGCATCATGCCCGCACCAGGCAACTAGATATTTGAATGCTTCATTCGCAGGTGTAAGTGTGGCACTGATAATCGGAATTCCGGATTTATAAGCTTTTTCATACCAAGTACTAGATTGGGAAATTATTCCTGGAATATTTACCAGCATGTCAGGTCCGGCGGCAATTGCTTGATCCATCCCCGTTTTTTGAGCTTCATGATCCCATCCGGTAACAACAATTGATAACTCCATTCCCAAGGCAGCAGCCATCCGGATCATACTTTTCTCGCACTCTTTCTGATAGGCATCGGATTCTGCTTTAATACATATGATTTTCTTTCCTTTTGGTCCATTTCTTGGTGAAGGTATTTGGGGGAGTTTCTCTGTATTCAGGTATCCAAATTCCATATCAAACCAATACTCCTCAGAAAGCTCACTATATTCTATGGTTGGGTCTGGAGAATCCGGGATTTTTTTCGATTTCCCTGACCACAATATAAGGTTACTCTTCTGGTAGACATATGATTCCGGGCTTCTTTTTGTTTCAAACATACTTATGGGAGCTACAAAATCCACTGTTCTCACCTCCAGTTAAGTTAGAGTATCTCTAATAACCTGACATTAATATGCAGATATACTATATATGCATATAAGAGAACCTCCCTTTTACAATAGACAAGTTAAAAAGAAAGAATTTACTACAACACTGTTACAAAAATTATACACTAGGATATGGTAATTACCAAAAATGAATTACCCCGCCGCAAGCAACGGGGTATCACACCCCTAAATCCAAATCTATTTGCCCTTCATAGATTTTCTCATATTCACTTTGGTCCCCTTGATTCTGGAT
>JABMQR010000285.1 GCA_013202335.1 Bacteroidota bacterium | reverse complement strand
TCAAAAATAGGTATTTTTGAAAGCGCCTCACTTTACTAAAAAAAGTGAGAATTGAAATTGCAATCAATGAAGATTTTATTAAGCCAACGATCGATGGCATTATTGCCGGAGCAAAAACTGGTGCAATTGGAGATGGTAAAATATTTATTATGCCGATTGAAGGGTGTATTCGTATTAGAAATGGAGATACTGGTGATAATGCCATAGGCTAAATTGTATACCTACATATTTGTAGCTTACTTACGCCTTATCCTACATATATGTAGCATTTCCGGTGGGAATATATATTATTTCTACCGGATTTTTTTATAATAACAACTTACTTATTACAGTATAAAGATTTGTGTTTATAACATATGTTATCGCATATTTTGGCACAATAATTGCATGTTTATATAAAATTTCAAATTACGATGCAAAGCATAAGGAGATTTCATGTCAGAGTGTATAGATTATTCAAAAAAACCATTAACAGAGATTTATGGAGAGAACTGTTTTAATGATTCAGTAATGAAAGAACGTCTGCCCACCTACGTTTATAAGGAACTTAAGCTAACTCAAGAGGGTTTGAAAGTCCTCACCCTTGAAACAGCAGAAATTGTAGCAAACTCAATGAAGGACTGGGCGCTGGAGAAAGGTGCTACTCACTACTCTCACTGGTTTCAGCCGCTAACGGGTCTTACTGCTGAAAAACATGATTCATTTATTAATCCAGGTCCCGATGGGACAGTATTACTTGAATTTTCCGGTAAAGAACTCACACAGGGTGAGCCTGATGCATCTTCTTTTCCAAACGGAGGACTGCGTGCCACCTTTGAGGCTCGTGGATATACTGCCTGGGATACTACCTCACCAGCATTTATTAAAGATCTTAAAGGGGTAAAAACCCTCACAATACCAACGGCCTTTGTCTCATATACTGGTGAAGCACTTGATAAAAAAGTTCCCCTTCTCCGATCAATGGAAGCGGTTAATAAAGGTGCTCTGAGAGTACTGAAAGCACTTGGTAATACTACATCTAAACGTGTTATATCGGAAGTTGGACCTGAACAGGAATATTTCCTCGTAGACGAGTCACTTTACAAAGAGAGGCCTGACCTGCTGCTTACAGGACGAACTGTTTTCGGCACAATGAGTGCTAAGGGACAGGAACTGGATGATCACTATTTCGGTGCTATAAAAGAGCGTGTTGGATTATTTATGCAGGAACTGAATTATGAGCTTTGGCGCCTCGGAATATCTGCAAAAACTCAGCATAATGAGGTCGCACCCAACCAATTTGAACTTGCTTCGGTGTATGCTACGTCCAACTTGTCAACTGACAGTAACCAACTGGTTATGGAGACATTAAAGACTGTTGCAAACAGACATGGGATGGTAGCACTTCTTCATGAAAAACCCTTTGCAGGTGTGAATGGATCCGGTAAACATAATAACTGGTCCATAACAACTGATGATGGACAGCAGCTTTTACGACCTGGCAGCAGTCCTGAAGACAATGCACAGTTTCTCTTGTTTCTCACAGCTGTAATCACTGCTGTAGACAGATATGCACCGCTCCTGCGGCTTTCTGCCGCAAACTCCGGTAATGATCATCGTCTGGGGGCAAATGAAGCCCCACCGGCTATTATTTCAATTTATTTGGGAGAACAGCTGAGTGAAATCCTTGATGCTATTGCAGATGGAAAAGTGTATAAAAAGCGTGACGGGCAGAATATGGAAATCGGAGTTACAACACTCCCGAAATTCCCCATTGATATGACTGACAGAAACAGAACTTCTCCTTTTGCTTTTACCGGAAACAAATTTGAATTCAGAATGGTCAGATCGTCTCAGTCGTTAGCCGGACCAAATGTTATGCTTAATACAACAATAGCAGAAATTTTATCAGAGTTTGCTGAAAGGCTGGAGAAATCTGAAGATTCATTAGCTGAGATAAAATTAATTGTTAAAGAGTATTACAGTAAACACAGAAGAGTTGTATTCAACGGTAATGGATATTCTGATGAATGGGTTAAAGAGGCTGAAAAACGCGGGCTTCCCAATCTTTCCTGTACTGTCGATGCACTGCAGGAATTGGTTTCTGACCTGTGTGTGTCACTATTCGAAAAACAACAGGTTTTAACAAAAGCAGAGCTTGAATCACGTTTTGAAATTTATTTGGAAACATACAGCAAACAGATAAATATTGAAGCCGGTGTTATGGTGGAAATGGCAAAAAGACTTATTACCCCTGCTGCAACAAGATATATGCAGGAAATGCTTGAGTCGGTAACAGCTCAGAAATCACTGGGTATTACTGCTGCAGCGCAGGAAAATCTTATTAAAGAGTTATCGCTACGTATAAATGCAGTTCTTGAAAAATCAAATGAACTCGAGGATGTAATACTTGAGGCTTTAGCACTTGAAAATGATGTTGATGAGCAGGCAAAAGCCTACAGGAAATTAGTTGTTCCCGCTATGGAACTATTAAGAGTTGAGGGAGATGCCCTGGAAAAAATTACCGATAAATCGTATTGGCCCTATCCCTCTTATGAGGATATGCTTTTCAGACTATAAAAAAAGTGTAGAAACATTCATATTGGTTATTCTTTCAAAAATAATAACTAATATGTCAGAAGTTTTAGATTGTAATTACTTACAATCTAAAACTTCAAAAGCCAATTTCTAAATTTGAATTTTGAAATTGGCTCATCTATATGCTTTGTGGGAGACTGTCTGTCAGGCAGTCTCCCCTTTTTCCCCTGGTGGAATACAAAACACCTATTAACTATAATTCAACAACGACTTCATCAAAGTTCAGTGTAGAAAGATAATCTTCAATAGTTTCCGCTCTCCTGATCATCCGCACTTTGCCGTCCTGCTGAAGCAGCAGCTCGCTTGATCTGAGTTTTCCGTTATAGTTGAATCCCATTGCATACCCATGCGCCCCGGCATCATGAATAACCACAAAGTCACCGGCAGCAAGATTTGGTAACTCTCTATCAATGGCAAATTTATCATTATTCTCACATAACGAACCTGTTACATCATATACTGAATCAGTTGGTTCGTTTTCTTTCCCGGGAACGGTTATATGATGATATGCTCCATATAATGCAGGTCGCATCAGGTCGGTCATACATGCATCCAGCCCAACATAGGTTTTATATTTTTCCGCAACCTGTCTCACTTTGCTTACAAGATATCCAAAAGGGCCTGTGACCATTCTTCCGCACTCAAAGACTATGTTCAAAGGATCCAATCCAGCAGGAACAATAATTTCTTCATACAGCTCTTTTAAACCAAATGATACTGTTCCAAGATTTACTGCCGTTTCACCCGGTCGGTAAGGGATACCTATTCCACCGCCCATATTGATGAATTCTATTCGTATTCCTGCTTCTTCTTTCAGCCGTACCGCCAACATAAAAAGCATGCGTGCTGTTTCAACAAAATACTCACCATTCAGTTCATTAGAGGCAACCATAGTATGAAGACCAAATCGCTTTACCCCTTTCTCCTTCATGGTTATGTATGCATCCATTATCTGATTTGTTGTTACACCGTACTTTGCCTCTACAGGATCCCCAATAAATATGTTTCCTGTTCTGGCATTGCCGGGATTATAACGAAAACAGATTAATTCAGGGATTCCAGCACTATCTTCAAGCAATTTGATATGCTGAATATCATCAAGATTGATGACAGCCCCTAACTTAACCGCTTCAACAAATTCTGAAGCCGGGGTATCGTTTGAGGTAAACATAATATCTTCACCTGTTATTCCTACTCCCTCTGCCATGAGCAGTTCCGGCAGTGAACTGCAGTCAGCACCAAAGCCCTCTTCCTTGAGTATCTTGATTATTTCAGGATTAGGACAGGCTTTAACCGCAAAGTAGTTTTTGAATCCGGGAATCCATTTAAAGGCTTCATTCATAGCACGGGCATTATCTCTTATTCTCTGTTCATCATAGATATGAAATGGGGTCGGTACAATTTCGGCAATTGCCGTAAGCTGATCTTTTGTTAAGTTTAATGGTAAAGAACTCATCGTCTCTCCTAATTTGTTAATGTAAGTCTTTGTATAATATTATCAACGGCTGCTTTAATGTCTTTCCGATGTCCAAAAGCACTTAATCGAAAAAACCCTTCACCTGCCGGGCCAAAACCTGATCCGGGAGTACCAATAACCCAGGTTTCCTGAAGCAGCTTATCAAAGAATTCCCAGGAACTTAAGCCATCGGGAGTCCGCAGCCACAGATACGGGGCATTATCGCCGCCATAGACGGTCAGACCTATAGACTGCAGTCCTTCCCGAATGATTGATGCGTTCTGCATGTAGTAGTCAATCATCTCCCTGCACTCCTGAAGGCCTGCATCTGATAATACTGCGAGCCCGCCTTCCTGAACAATATTTGATGCGCCGTTAAAAAAGGTTGTCTGTCGTCTGAACCACATCGTACGCACTTCACCTGGTTTGGAATCCTCGATAGTAAGTTCTTCGGGGACAATAGTCCAACCAAGCCTCACCCCGGTGAATCCGGCGAATTTTGAGAAGCTGTTAATTTCAATCGCACACTTCTTAGCTCCATCAATTTCATAAATTGATCGGGGCAGATCAGGATCTGAAATATATTCAGAATAAGATGCATCAAAAATGATTACCGCCTGATGTTTTATCGCATAATCAACAAAACTTTTAAGCTGCTCTTTTGCTGCAACTGCTCCTGTCGGATTGTTGGGGCTGCAAAGATATATAAGGTCAACTTTCTCTTCTGGAACCGAAGGGAAAAAACCATTCTCCTCATCACATTTCATGTAGACAAAACTACTGTATTCCCCTGCTTCGGAATTAAAATCACCGGATCTTCCAAATATTACATTTGTATCAACATAGACCGGATATGCAGGATCCTGAACTGCAACGATATTATCGGCTCCAAAAATTGACTGAATATTGCCTGAATCAGGTTTTGCACCATCACTGACAAAGAAATCATTCGGAGAGACAGAGACTCCTCTTTTTGCGTAGAATCCCGCCAGACCCTCGCGTAGAGCAGTATTACCCTGTTCATCTCCATAACCGGTATAGGTACTCAAATCGGAAAGTTTTTGCACGCCGCGGTGAAGCCCCGCCACTATTTCCGGGGTCAAAGCCTCTGTTGTATTGCCAATTCCCAGCCTAAGAAGTTCCGCATTCGGATTTTCCGCTTGAAAATTTCTTGTCCTTCTCCCAATTTCCGGGAAAAGGTAGCCTGCCGCTAGTTTTCTGTAATTTTTATTAATTGTTGCCATATATGTTATGAACTCCTTAACTGTATTGAGTAAGTAAAAGATGCTATTTTTAGGAAATTGCCTTTTGAAGTATGCATTGCATACTTTTTGACCAAGATACATTACACCTTATTCCAGGGTTATTATTTCAATCCTAACAGATTCACAGCCTTTTCAAGAATATTTCTGTTTTCATCAGTAGATAATGAACATATTGGTAAACGGAAGGCTTCTTCACACCATCCATTTGATGCCATTGCCGTTTTGATCGGAATAGGATTAGTTTCAACAAAACATGCTTCAAAAAAGGGTTTCATCTTCTCTTCAAGTTGTCTTGCCTCAGTAAAATTACCTTCAAGAGCAGTATGCACCATATCTACCATCATTTTAGGAACCAAATTTGAGGCTACAGATATGACTCCATCACCCCCGGCTTCAATAAGGCTCAGACACATATTATCATCTCCGGAGAGTACTGAAAAATTATCATTCCTTCGTTTAATGACATCTTTCATCTGATCGAGATTTCCTGACGCTTCCTTAACAACCGTAATATTTGGACAGTCATTCATCAAACGCACCAGTGTATCTGTCTCAATATTCACCCCTGTTCGCCCCTGAATATTATAGACAATACAAGGAATAGTAAGTGCATCCGCTATCGCTTTAAAATGAAGATAGAGTCCTTTCTGAGTTGGTTTATTGTAATACGGGTTAACCAGCAATACTGCATCCACACCGGCTTCCTGAGCATGTACTGAGAGTCGTACCGCCTCGGATGTTGCATTACTTCCTGTACCTGCGATTACAGGAACTTTACCCCGGGCAAACTTAACGGCCATCTCAATAACACGGTCGTGCTCATCATGTGACAAAGTGGGACTTTCTCCGGTTGTTCCGCAGGGAACCAAACCGTCCACACCCTGTGATATTTGATAATCAATTATCCGCTCAAATGCTGCTTCATCAACTTCACCACTTAGGGTAAAGGGTGTTATTAGGGCAGTATATACTCCCCTGAAATCTCTTTTCATAACCATCACTTTTCTCCTATATTAACTGTAAAAGACTTTCCAACATTGATCAGAAGTTTTTGATTAAGTAAGCATAATCAAAAACTTCATAAGGCAATTTTAGAAAATTGCCTCCATCATATCATCAATTGAATAGAAACCGGTTTTGCCCTGCATCCATTCAGCTGCTTTTACTGCACCCAAAGCAAACCCGTTACGATTTCTTGCCCTGTGTGTAATTTCTATCGTATCTACTTCACTATCAAATAATATGGTATGCGTGCCGGGAATTGATCCCCCTCTTGTGGAGGATACATGCAGCTCATCAGGCGAAATTTTTCGGGAAAGTGAATCTGTTACAACCTTTTTTTTCCGTTCAATCTCTTCCAGTATAACAGAGCTAAGCATCACTGCTGTTCCGGAAGGACTATCTGCTTTACCTGAGTGATGAAACTCATGTACCATGCTGTCATACTCCGGAATATTATTCATTATTTTCCCGGCTGCTCTTACAAGGTGAAACAGAACGTTTACCCCCAGTGAAAAATTACCGGACCACAAAAGTCCTGTTCCTGCATCTGAAACTATTTTTTTTGCTATATCTGCAGATTCATACCACCCGGTCGTCCCGATTACAGCATTTACTCCGGCCTGTGCAATAATTTCAATATTTTTTAGTGCCGAGGATGGTATGGTAAAATCTATTACCAGATCAGCATTTCCTATAGATTCAACGGATAATTCACGACTGGTAACCTCAGGAAGATCAACAAATGGATCAATAACAGCAGTAACCGAATGGCCGCGTTCCAGGGCACAATTTCTTATCAGCTTACCCATTCTTCCGTAACCGTTAATTGCTATATTCACGAATTTTCTCCTCAAAAAGACTTAATTAGTCATGGTTTAATATCGTATACTAATTATAACTTTCTGTCCAGATAGTAACAGATTGTTATTATAAAAACAAACCTCGTAAAATGCATAGAGTTAAAAACTACGAATTTTTATCAAAAAAAATGTTATGTAATTCCGTAAAGACCTCTTTCAAATCAGTAAATCTCAGATCTGCATACCTGTCTGCTGAGGTTGATCCTGAATTCACCACAACTATCCTGCATCCGTTCTTAACTGCTGTTTCCGGTAATGATGCAGCAGGATACACAGTCAGTGAAGTTCCCAGCACTAACAGGAGATCTGAAGATAGAATATCATCTTGAGCCTGAGAAAAAACATCTTCGGGAAGCGCTTCTCCAAAAAAAGTGATATTTGGCTTTACTGGTTTCGCACAGACAGTACAATAAAACGGCAATCCAACATCAGCTGATGGATAAACCTGTTTATAAGTAAACCGCTTTCTACAGCCAATGCAAGTGTGCACTTCCGGAGATCCATGAAGTTCAAGTACCCTTTTAGAACCAGCTTTTTGATGCAGCATATCTATGTTTTGTGTTACCACGGATTGAACTAATCCTGCCTTTTCCATCTCTGCTAAAGTTGTATGCACTAGAGAAGGTGTGCGCTTATGCAGAGAATAGACAATTTTAGCTGCTCTTGAATAGAAAAATGTGGGATCTTTCAAAAAAAGATCAAGATCAAACATCCTTTCTGAATCCGGGTCTTTGTAGATTCCGTCAGATCCGCGAAAATCAGGCAAACCAGATAGAGTTGATACACCTGCACCAGTAAGAACTGTACATTTTTGTGATTTTATAACGATATCGGCTAAATTTTGAATCTTGTTTCTCATACCGCTCACTTACTTGCATAAAGTTTGTTTAGTTGAGGATATTTCTAAAATTGTTTTAGAAATATCGATCTGTTGACCAGGTGTGCAGACCTATTGTACCGTAAAAAATTATCATAAACAAACTTACATGAATAAAAAACTACCGTTTCCCCCCACAATTCTACTTTCATGAAGTTTGTCAAACAAACTTCCAAGAATAAAAAACTACCGTTTTTTATTCAGCTTTCTTGACTTGATATCCGCAAGAGGTATATAGTCGTCACATAAAAATTATTTTACAAGGAGACCATCATGGCTCACATAATTACTGATGAATGTCTTGCATGCGGCAGCTGCCTCCCGGAATGTCCTGTTGAAGCAATCTCTGAAGGCGACATCTACGTGATTGACGCTGAACTTTGTACTGATTGCGGTGCATGTGTTGATTCATGTCCTACCGAAGCAATTATTGCCGATTAAGATGTAACAATCTGAAACTATGATTATATAGTCTGTATAATCGTTTAAGAAAAGGCTGTTCCAGGGTACTCTCCTGAAACAGCCTTTTTTTAATGTGCAGCAAAATTTTTCAGGACATTACTTGATTGCATGCTCCAAAGAGTATAATCTTGTTTTCGTGAATATGAACTTCGATAACAATCTTAATCCTGATGCACCGGACTCATCCAAAATTTTTTCTGTTACAGAAATTAGCTCACTTATTAAAGGTATTCTTGAAAACTCATTTATGAGCATCTCCATCGAGGGTGAGCTTTCAAATTTCAGACCTGCAAGTTCCGGTCACTGGTACTTTACTCTTAAAGACAATAAGGCAGCGATTTCCGCAGTCATGTTCAGAAACAGGCAATTTGGACTCAATTTTATACCCAGGGATGGTAAAAAGGTGGTGGTGACTGGTGCTGTATCAGTGTATGAAAAACGCGGCACCTACCAAATCATCTGCACCACTATGAAAGCAGCCGGGGAAGGCGATATTCTCGCCCTTCTTGAAATGCGAAAACAAAAACTTGCCGCTGAAGGATTATTTGATTCTGATAAAAAACAGAAACTCCCGCTTTTTCCAGAAAAAATAGTGGTTATAACCTCCCCGACCGGAGCTGCACTGCGCGACATTCTCCAGGTTTTGGAGCGACGGAATTCAGGCTCATCTGTCAGGATACTACCCGCAGCAGTGCAGGGAGAAAAGGCAGCAGAGACTTTATGTCAAAACGTTAATCTTGCAAATACGCATAATCTTGGTGATGTTATTATTCTGGGAAGAGGCGGCGGCTCCCTTGAAGACCTCCTGCCTTTTTCAGATGAAAAACTGGTCAGGGCAGTAGCAGCATCCAAAATACCCGTAATTTCTGCTGTGGGGCATGAAATTGATTGGGCTCTTACAGATTTTGCTGCTGACACCCGTGCCCCCACCCCCTCGGCTGCTGCAGAGCTGGTATCAGCTCAATCTCTTGATTTACTAAAAAGAATACATTCAGTTAGAGAATTTCTCATGAATATAATTACCGGGAGACTGTCTCATATCCATCTGCTGCTTAAGCAGTTTACCACTGAGCGGCTTCAGGAAAATTTCAATCATTTATTAGAACCACTTAATATCAGGATTGATGACGAAAAAAACATGCTTTTCCGTGCTATGTCAGATATCATAACAGAAAAAATACACAAATTGGAACTGCAAAAGAATTCCCTGGAAGCAAACTCTCCACTGGCAATTCTTGAGCGGGGATATGCTGTTGTTTCGGATGCAGCAACCGGCAAACCAATTCTGGTAAGTAAAAATGCAAAGCCTGGAGATAAAGTACATATTGAGCTGTATAAAGGCAGTCTCAACGCGGACGTGAAGGAGATAACATCATGAAAGATTTTGAAAAAAGTCTGGCAAGGCTGGAAGAGATAAACGAGAGCATTAAAGACGCTGGGTTACCCCTTGAGAAATCAATAGCATTGTTTGAGGAAGGCTTAAAAATCGCGAAGAGACTTGAAGCTGACTTGAAAAAAGTAGAACAAAAAGTCGAAATACTGATCAATTCCGGCGATTCTCCTGATCCTGACCCAGATAAGGAACCGGAATTCGGTCTGTTTTCCGGTTAACACCAACCACAATCGCCGTTACAAGAAGACTCTCTTAAATTATCAATGGAAGAGATCTATCGTATCACCTACTCGTACACCTGCTTTTTTAAAGGCTCCCAGTGGTAATTCAAGGGCATATCTGACCGGTACAACGGACTGTACTGAAAAACTACTGTTTGGGAACATGTCCTGAATAGAAACAATCTTTCCATCCTCCAGGAGGAATGCAATAGTTAAAAGCAGATTTGTATCCCTCATCCAAAAAAACAACTCTCTATCCGAATCATATTTAAAAAGCATGCCGCCGTTATCAGGCAGCTCTTTTCTGCCCCTGAGTCCTTTAAGATGTAAATCAACAGTATCTGCAACTTCAACAATATAAATTTCTTCTCCCAACTGTATTTCGATCGTTTTAGTCTGTGATATATCGATTATAAAATCATGATTTTCATAATCATTTGTAATACAGGATACAAGCATGCTTACACATACTAGTAAGAGAATAATTCTATATACTGTTCCAGGATGATATGTTCGAATATTCATACTACATCAGGCTTTCCGGATTAAGGGCTGTAAAAGCTTCGTGCACAAATACACCATCTTTTCTAATCAACTCACCATCAATCCAAATCTCCCCGCCGCCGTATTCAGGAGTTTGAATAGCCACCAGATCCCAGTGTACAGCACTCCTGTTGCCATTATCACAATCATCATACGCATTACCCGGGGTAAAATGAAAGGACCCCATTATTTTCTCATCAAACAACGTATTATCCATCGGGAACGTTATTCCCGGATTGCATCCCAGCGCAAATTCGCCAATATATCTGGCGCCCTGATCTATATCAAGAACAGCCTCAATTCTCTCAGTATTGTTTGCTTTAGCCTTGATTATTTTCCCTTTGGAAAACTCAAAGCTCACCTGTGTAAAGGTAAAGCCCTGATAGGTAGATGGGGTATTATAGGTTATCACTCCTTCAACACTATCTTTTACCGGACAGGAGTAGATCTCACCATCCGGAATATTCATCTTGCCGTCGCAGGGAATTGCAGGCATTCCTTTTATGGAAAAACTCAAATCAGTACCTACACCTGTTATTCTGACTTTATCCGCTTTCTGCAGAAATTCAACCGAAGGCTCCATCGCTTTAGACATCATTTGATAATCAACTTCTGTGGTAACCCGGTAATAATATTTCTCAAATTCCAGCGTAGACATACCGGCTGAATATGCCATTATCTCTGTTGGATAACGCAGCACTACCCACCTGGTATGCGGTACCCGCTGCTCGCCATGAACCGGCTGGTAGTAATCACGCATAAATAATGCATTACTTTCATTCGGTAAGTCTGAAGTCTCCCAACTGTTTGCCGGTCCCCGAACCCCAATAAATGTGTCCATCTGTTTCATTCGGTAGAGGTCACAATCTTTGAAAACCGCAAGACTCTCTTTGGTAGCTCCTGCGATTACAGCACGTTCAAGCCGCTCTGATGTTATGTTTACCAGAGGATAACCTCCGGCTGCATAGACTGACTGAACCAGCTCCTCAACGAACTCCAACGGAACATCAAATGCATTAATCAGGCAGCTCTCTCCTTTTTTTAAACTAACTGAAAAATTCACCAGCAGGTCTGCAAGTTTTTTGTCACGCGCATCTCTCATATATACCCCGGTATTATTTAGCTTTTTAAAGTGACCGGAATTCGGTGGGTTTTCTCATAAATAAATCTTTTTCAGCAAAAGAAAAGTCCGAATAAAAAATTCCCCCCCCGTTTTTGGGTCAGTTTATTTGGATAATTCTTTTCTATCTATTACTATCCAGTTGTTATAATCCCACCGTCTTCCGGTCACTTTACATATAATATATATGAATTCACCCTATCTGTCACGAAGATTGTCTACATGCTTATAAAAGTTTATAATTGAAAACATGAAATCGATACCCATAAATACTGACAACTCCCCTACAGTTATCCTTGAACTCATCTACCGTTTAAAAGTAAAAGATGTAATGAGTTCATCTCTTTTTACTGCTGAAAGAACTACTTCACTCAGAACCATCCAGAAATTAATGCGAAGAGAGAGCATAACAGGTGTTCCCATTGTAAGTGATAAACGACTGCTGGGGCTCGTAAGTATGGACGATATTATTCAGGCTCTTGATCTGGGGCATATTGAAGAACCGGCGGAGAATTTTATGTCACGCAAACTTATTGTTTTGGAAGATGACATGCCGATATCATTTGCTATCTCCTACTTTGATAAATATCCCTATCATCGATTTCCCGTGCTGAATAAGAAAAAGGAGCTTGTGGGAATGGTAACAACCAGAGATATTACCGCCCGGCTCCTGCTGGAAATTAATAGAGAAATTGATGCAATTGAGCGCATATCAAGTCATGATTCAGTTACTGGAACTAAGGAAACCCGCGTCCGAAAGTTTACGGTACTTAAACATGATTTTGAGAATGCCGGGTATGCTTCGACAGAGATTAAGAAATATCTTAAATCCAAGAACTATGAACCTGCTTTAATTCGAAAAGCCTCAATAGCTTCTTATGAATTGGAGATTAACCTTGTTGTTCACTCTGATGGAGGTGAGATGATAGCGGAATTCACCGAAAACAAACTGGTTATTACCGCAAAAGACCAGGGACCGGGGATTCCGGATATAGAGAAAGCCTTAACTGAGGGGTTTTCAACTGCAAATTCATGGATACGTACACTCGGCTTTGGAGCAGGAATGGGACTCCCTAATATTCGTCGGGTATCGGATGATTTTTCCATTGCATCTGATTTAGAAAAAGGAACTTCGGTAACCGCAACAATACATTTAAAACAGTAACGTTAGGTAAACTGAGGCAATTTCATAAATCCAAAAATAAACCAAAGATTTGTTTCGATTTTCTGGAAATAGCCTTTTGAAGTTTCCGACAAAATGTATATAATTATTTGTCATATTATATATAAATAATTCGGAAACTTTTACTATTATGTTGATCTTTCTAAAATTGGAAAAAAGTATTTTTCTCATAATTTTGAAAGATCCCAACTAATATATGACAAAAACCGGAGGAAACATATGAATAGCAAACTATTAACTGACATCCTGCACTATACTCAAATCCAGCTTCCGGAACAGGGAGCAGAGATAACCAGCGGGTATACATCTGATCTTCTGAGTGATGTAATGGGAAATGCACTGGAAAAGTGTGCATTGATAACTATCCAGGGTCATAAAAACACAATCGCTGTAGCCTCACTTATTGGTATAAGCGCTGTTATTCTCTGCAATGGAAGAACGGCACCGGAGGAGATGACTGCAGCGGCCAAAGAGCATGATATTGCTATTTTTACCACCATAGATACACAATTTACGGCATCATGGAAATTAGCACACCTGCTCGAACAAAATGGGGAGCTGCAGCAGGATATATGAAATATAAAGTAGACCTGCACAACCACTCATGTCTCAGTCCCTGTGCAAGTCTTGAAATGTCCCCAACCTTACTGGTGGAGCGTGCTGTAAGCAAAAACATTGATATCCTTGCATTAACCGATCATAATTCAACCCGAAACCTGCCGGCTTTTGCCGCGTGCTGTGAAAAAAACAGTGTAACACCTATTTTTGGCCTGGAAGTTAACACCTTTGAAGAGGTCCATGTAGTCTGTCTGTTTGAGGAACTGGATACAGCTGTCTCCTTCGGCAATTATATTGAGTCCACCCTTCCCAATATACACAACGATCCGAATGTGTTCGGAGATCAGATTATTGTAGATGAGTATGAAAATATATTGGGGTCTGTTGAACCAATATTGTTCAGCAGCTCTTCACTCTCTTTTTTCGAGCTCATACCAAGAGTACTTGAACTAGGCGGGCTGGTGATTCCGGCACACATTGAACGATTCATTAATGGAGCAGTATCCCAACTGGGATTCCTCCCCGATCTCCCCTACAGCGCAGTAGAATCATTATCAGTTCCCTGCATCTACGAAACCTATAACAATGCCGTTATCACCGGATCAGATGCGCATATACCATCTTCTATAGGATCCAGATCGTTTTACATTACAGAGAAAACAAGCCCCTCGTTTACCTCATTGGTACTTGCATTGCAGGAGAAGAAAATCAGATACAGATAGGCTCGTACCGAACCTGAATCTATCTTCTTCGTCCGAAAATTCTCAATAGAAACAGAAACATATTGATAAAATCCAGATAGAGCTTTAATGCCCCCATAATTGAGAGCTTAACATACTGCTGCTCATCCATAGTGGATCCGTATTCATCATTCCAGCGCTTAATAACCTGTGTATCCCATGCAGTTAAACCCATAAAAACTGCTACTCCGATAAAAGATATCCCATAATAGAGCGCTGAACTGCCGATAAAAAAGTTGATTACACTTGCGATAATTATCCCCCATAAACCCATTATCATGTAGTGACCTACTCCGGAAAGTTCTTTCTTTGTAGTTAGCCCATACAAACTCATGCCCCCAAAAGCTGCAGCCGTTGAGAAAAAAGCCTGGGTGATAGTTAATCCTGTATAGGCAAGAAATATAACAGATAAAGTGAGCCCATTTAGAAAGGCATAGCCTATAAATGCAAACACCGCTGTCTGGGAAGACATTTTATTAATACGGGATGATAAATAGATAACTAAAACAAATTCAGCAACGATTAAAACGAGAAATGCGCCTGGAGTTCCATATATCAAACGAAGAAATGCATCCGATTGCGATGCAGTATAAGAAACAATCCCGGTAAGACAAAGCCCTGCCGTCATCCACATGTAGACATTCCGAATTATACTTCTTGCCCTTTGTGCGGGATTTGCCAGAATATCAGGCCTTATTTGTGCCATATAGTCTCCTTATGATAATAATCGAGGCAATTTCAAAAATAGAGCATTCTTAGGAAAGTTACCTGGATCAATGCAAGCATTGATTTGAAGTTTCTGATTTGAAGTATTTATATTGGAATAAAGTAACACTTTTTACAATTCAAAAACTTCTGACTAAGTTAACGCTCAGTAAAACTTTCCTTTCAAACTTCTCAATTTTTTGTCAAAGCGTCAATACTGCTTTTGTTTTTTTTTAAACTCTTCTATAATTGGGTCATGGATTTATTTTCTTCTACTTCAGATTTTCATGCACAACCCCTTGCCCACCGGATGCGCCCAAGAATCCTTGATGAATATATTGGACAGGATCATATTATCGGCAAAGGGAGGCTGCTCAGAAGGGCTATTCAGGCTGACCAGCTTTCCTCAATTATTTTTTACGGTCCCCCGGGAACAGGAAAAACCACTCTTGCCAGAGTTATTGCAAATACTACAAAATGTCATTTTTCAACCATGAATGCAGTTTTATCCGGAGTAAAAGATCTGCGTGAGGCCATTAAGGAAGCAAAAGATCGTCTTGATTTTCAGGGAACAAAAACTATTCTTTTTGTTGATGAGGTCCACCGCTGGAATAAATCCCAACAGGATGCTCTGCTTCCCTGGGTCGAAAACGGAACCGTTGTACTGATCGGGGCAACTACAGAAAATCCCTACTTTGAAGTTAATTCAGCACTTGTCAGCAGAAGCAGAATTTTCCAGCTGAAAAAACTGGAGAAAACAGACCTGCAGGATATAGCCGCACAGGCACTTCGTGATAAAGAACGTGGATATGGTAAGTTTTCAGTCTCTTTTGAGGAAGGAGCTCTGGAACACATTGTTGATATAGCCAATGGTGATGCCAGAAGTCTTCTAAATGCACTGCAGTTGGCAGTTGAAACAACTCCGGATCAATATCCACCAAAAACCGGATCCAACATTTATATCTCAAAAGAAGCTGCTGAAGAGAGTATTCAAAAGAAGGTAGTCCTCTATGATAAAGAGGGTGATTACCATTTTGACGTGATAAGTGCATTTATAAAATCTATACGGGGATCAGATCCTGATGCGGTACTCTACTGGCTGGCCCGAATGGTTCGTGCAGGGGAAGATCCGCGATATATTTTCCGCAGAATGCTGATTTCTGCTAGTGAGGATATAGGATTGGCAGACCCGGCTGCATTAGGCATAGTTGAATCTGCAGCGGCCGCATTTGACCGGGTAGGACTCCCTGAAGGACGATTCCATTTGACTCAGGCTGCACTCTATGTGGCAACAGCACCAAAATCCAACAGTTCACTTGGCTTTTTCGATGCTCTTAAAGCTGTTGAAGAAGAGGAAGACAGTGAAGTCCCCAATCCATTAAAAGATGCAAGCCGTGATAAAAAAGGATTTGGTCATGGTGAGGGATACTTATATCCGCATGCATACCGGGATCATTGGGTAGCTCAGCAATATCTTCCCGCAGGTCTGCAGGGAAAGGTATTATACAATCCTTCAGAACAGGGTTTTGAAAAACAGATACGTCAACAGGTTCTTAAAAACCGGGAAGCTCAGATTGAGGCCTCAAATGAGGGGAACTTCCCAGAAATTCTTACCTTCTCACCTCCTGATAAGGATAAGGACCGCTGGATACAGCGTCTGGTTTCTGGGCGTGGTAATAAATTAGCGGATATAAGAGATAGAATTTTCAAGCACATCAACCTGGATAGACATTCCCGGGTTCTGATATTAAAAGCCGATTTTGGCATGCTGCTTTGGGAGGCCTGCAGAAGAACTCCTGAAGGTGGCGTATATGGTATTACGGGTTCTAAAGATCATTTTTCCGTAATTTCTCATTATGCGGTAAATCTCCCTGCTGAGGAGAGGCCTGTTATTCTGCACAAAGAACTAGGTGATGCAGTAACAGAACTCACCGGAAATGTTTCTTTCGAGTCCATAATCGGCATGAATGTATTCTCAAGGCTGCATTCCCAATCATCCCTCCTAAAGAGACTGCATGCTGTTTTTGCTAAGAATGGAACACTGTCCCTGGCAGAGACAGTTCCTTCCGGTTCTACAAGATTATCCCATTTGATAGATGACAAGAATGAAGATTCTCCCTATTATTCCTTTCTTATTGATGCTGAAAATGTAATCTTCAATGATCCGGATAACGAGATGACTAATTGGGACAGTTCAACGCTGAAAGAACTTATTACAGAGAGCGGTTTTTCTATTTTAACCAGCGCAGCTCATGACTACAACGAACAAAAGATGATTACTCCGGCTGATATTGAAAAATGGATTACCAGAAGTTATTACCCGGCATATACAGTTTTATCCATAAAAGAAAGAAAGGAGCCGGCTTTGGGGAAGGAAGAGATTATTTCACATCTTTCCCGTAAACTTTGCAGAAAACCTGTCACCTGGAAAACTTCAGTTATTTTCATCCATGCAGAACTTATGTGATGGCTTTAGAACTTGTGTAAAAAACGCCACTTGTGCAGTCAGCAACCCTTACAGGCGTAGTTGTAAGCTATGATATCACTGTTTTTCAGGGTGCGGTAATGTGGCTGCAGGTATTGACAAAATTCATGATATCAGTCAAAGTACTTTTCGTTCGTCAGCAT
>JABMQR010000284.1 GCA_013202335.1 Bacteroidota bacterium | reverse complement strand
CTCTGAAAAATGCCCGGAGTTGTAGAGTTCTATGGGCATAGCCTTCTTTTTCAACAGAAAGTACTATTCTGAATAGTTTCCTTCCGTCTGTTGCTTCTTCTGCGGCAGAAAAGCCTTCTCCGAGTCCACCGGGACCAGCAAAAATATCAATTATTGGAATTTGTCTGTGTTTGCCCATTGTGCATACTACTGCGAAGCAGGAAATCCTTCTTCAATTAATTTTTCCTCAAGTTTGACTAATATACCAGCCTGTTTTTCACTGGGAATTATCTCGGGCATTTTACACGCAACATTAAGAATACTTAGTTCCATTGGACTCAGTATTTGATTAGCATTGTTCCATTCTCTAACCGTTTTCCAATAATCAGCACCTTTTCCAACGACGTAGACTTGGACATTTATACCGTTATCAATCCTCTGTGACTTTTCCGCATCCTTTTCGATATAGGCATTTTCTTCTTCATCAACCAACTCATCTATCAATTCTTGACTGAGTGACAAATGCATTTGTTTCACTTGATACCAGCAAGTTTCTCTTTTGCACCATTCAGTCACGTTCGTGATCTCTGGTGGAGTTTTTTGAATCTGATCGTTAACAGCTTCAGCAATAACTAGCAGCTGCTCCTCGAGAATTTCCGAAAGTCTTTGCTGATTCCATATACGTAACAAATCCAAGTACTTCCCGGTTTGTGAAACCATCAGCAGAAGCTTTGCGATAGAATAAGTAACTATATTGGCTTTAAAACCACCACCATACCATGGTTGTTTCAAAATAGTTTTATCTATGAATTTAAACAGGACTGCTTTTGCGATCAGTCGCTTGAAATACAGCTGATTAAACTTTTCCTCTCTTTTCTCCCATTCTTTGCTAATTTCACTCGCAAATCTAGCAAAACACTTCTGGGCTCCCAAACTTACAATATGAGGTAACATATCAAATGAAAGCTCATATTTGGCCAGGTCAGTTTTTGTGAACATCTGGTTTCTCGGATACTTGGCTAAGAACTGTTTCTGCTGAGCACTGGTAAGATTTGCCTGAGCATTTGCATATTGACCACGAGCTCTTTCATAAAACCAGTGGCTCTCCCGGATTCCACCCTCAGGTGATGGCGCCCATAAACGGCGTGAAAAATCCTCGATACGCAAATGGAAGGGATGGTTAGAAAAGAAATCCGCAGCATTGACTTTATTTTGAGTGTTGGCATATTCGGATATTTTGGGCACAACGGACTCGACATGATCGACAGGAATAATCGAGAGTTTCATCTGCACATAAACATTGGCTAAATCCGCTTTGCCCTTCTTCTTGGCAGTAAAAATTGAAGCCATTGTCTGGCCGCCATTAACTATTTGCAGGTTTGTTACTGATGAAATACTGGTATTCCCGTCCTGAAATTCTATACTTTCAGCTGTTGCTGCAAGCCCATTATTGTAAGCAAAAAACATGTGAGGTTCATTGAGAATGGTGTTTCTGAGACCTTTGTTAACGTTACCTCTAAATTGAAGGAACGTTCTTACATTCTGTTCAAGGAGTCGTTCCCCATAGCGGTCGTATAAATCTGCAATCATATTTCCTGGTATGACAAGCAGATACGATTCATAATCACGGGTTCCAGTAAACGCAGTTAAACAGGGAATTCCATCAGGATAATAATCGTGGAAATCCACGATCATGTCTTCTTTAGCTTTTCCGGAAGATTCAATGCGGAATAATCTGCTGAGATCCCAGATATCGTATGTACACTTAAATCCCTGAATTTCTATATCATCCAAGCTCTGAACACGAGTACTCAGCTCCGCATTAGAAAGCAATATAAAATGAACTTTTGAGATATCATCCGTCTTTTCGTAAATTGTATGTGCCAAGCCAAAAGCAGGATCACTTTCCTCCATTAACTGACTGAAGTTTGATTTGATACTTCTGCTGAAGAATCTCTCCAGTTTCTTAAAATCGTTCAGTACATCCGTTTGAGTTAGACTTCGTAATTCACTTCCAGATCGGAAATCAGATATAAATAGCCTTAAAACTTCCGCATCATCATTGAATTGCCACGCATCTACACGAATACCCAAGTTATCTTTTTTATAACCAACCACTGCATATTCATCAATAATTGCTTCATCAACTAGAAACTCACACATTCTCTCTGTGAATACAATGCTGTCAGTTTCTTCCGACGCACCGGAACGCGCATAGATATCCTGCATAAATTCGTTGAAGTATTCTTGAATATTCATTTTTTCGATGAGCTCCAGTCAGGATATTTCTCAAAAGGAGCACATTCATCAAGGTTAATTGAGTATGTTAGTTTAACAATACCAGGATGCAGGTCTTTCCTGCATATTCTAGGAAATGCATCTGTTACCTGATACATATTTTCTCTGGAAAGAACATAACTAAAATCCAAGTACCGATCTGAATCTATATACCCTGTGAGGTAAATAAGATCATTGAACCTGCCAATAGCTTCGGGGCAGTTGAGATTTATTTCTTCCCTCAATTTTGTTATCAATGAAGGTAAATTGATCGCTTTTTCTGCCTCTGGGGCCGTTTTCCCTAAGGTAACAACAAATAAAAACAGGTCTTCCAGTTGGGAGCATAATTGATCCATAGAGCTAATATTAATTATCGGGGCAGCACCGCTCCGGCACTTAACTTCAATAGCACTGTTATCAACATTATAATCTTGTGGAAGACCTTCGGGCCCCTGCCAGTATCTGATAGCCTGTTCGATACCAAATGAAGGAACCAAATATCTGATCAAAAACAAGAGTTCTCCAATGAGGCCCATTATCTCTTCTTCTGATAAAATCTCCTGCCGGCTCTTTTTAAGAAAATCCTGCCAGCGTCTCAATCGGTTTACCATAGATTGAATTGCCGATTTGGCGTTATTGGCTTTTCTAGTGGACAGGATTATATCATTGCAAAGTGCAAGGAAGAT
>JABMQR010000283.1 GCA_013202335.1 Bacteroidota bacterium | reverse complement strand
GTCGGGTTAAGAATGATAATAAAGTTTTTAATCATAATAGTTTTCCCACATTTTTTTTATTTTACGTAATACTGAGAATCTTTCTAAATTTGCAATTGTCTCATACTATCATGGGATTATGGGTAAATAAAGAATTATATATGGTGCCGTGTGCCGTGTGCTGATGTGTGCTGATTGTGAAGTGTGCTGATCAGGTGAAGATTTTGAAGGTGAAGCTTTTAAACTATTAAATTCTTGATTTCTATGTATTTCTATCTTATTCTGAGTTATGAATTATACATTAACTGGAGAACGATCCAAGAAAATGTTGATAAAAATACTATTTATTAACATAACAATAATAGTTACTTCTTTATTGATGCTAAGAGCTAAAGCTGGCCATGGCGAATACCATGTGTATGCAAACTTATTTTATATTCCGATATTTACCGCTACTCTCTGGTGGGGACGCAGAGGGGGAATCGTCTGGCTCATTGTTGCTGCTTTTATGTATGCACTTACAAACCTGCCTGGGGGCCAGAGCGCTGAATCCTTCGTTTTTCAGCAAAAAAGCTTATTTGCACAGCAGGATATATTGAGAGTTGTTTTAGTATTTTTTGTCTGGGTAGTCTTTGTAGAAGTTTTACGCTTCTACAAAAGAGAAATACATAATACTCACAAACGAACTTATTCAATACTAGAGAACATGAGTGATGGGCAAATTGTTTATCAACCCACTTTCGATGGTAACGACTTTCTCATAGTAGATATAAATCCTGCCTGTGAAAGAATTGAAAAGATTAAAAAAAACGATGTAGTGGGGAAAAGTATTCTTGATGTATTTCCTGGGATAATTGATTTTGGTTTGTTCGATCTATTACAGGAAGTGTACAGAACTGGGGAACCTCAACAAATGTGTAATGCCTATTATTCTGATGACAGGATTTCTGGTTGGAGAGAAAATAGTATTTATAAGTTAGAAACTGGAGAAATCGTAGTAATTTGTCGAGATACTACTCAGTTGAAAAAGGTAGAAGAAGAAAAAGAGGCAAGTTTAAAACAGTATCAGGAGCTGTGGCATTTAGCCAGACTGATGTGTGATAATCTTCCGGTTGCCCTCTGGGCAAAGGATCTTAAAGGTAAATATCTGTTTTTAAATAAGGTACATTGTCAATTCTTTTTTGGTTCACTAAATACAATTGCACCAGTTGGGCATACATATAATTCATATAGACAAATACTTCAAACCAAGAAGCAGCAAGAGATTTTTTCGTTCAATGCTGACCATTGTGAAATTGAACAAAAAGTTATAACTACCAAACAGGCGATGTTTTTTTGTACTGAAGGCAGATTAAATACTTCAGTTCATAGTCTGGAAGTGTATATTTCACCCTTATTCAACGAAAACAAGAAGATGATAGGGATAGTAGGGAGCGCAAAAGATGTAACTGCTGAGAAAAGAATAACGAGGGAGAAAGTAGCAGCTGAAAAAAAACAGCTTGAACTTGAAAAACTTCTGTATAGATCACAACGAATTGAATCAATAGGATTATTTGCAAGTGGAATAACCCATGACTTAAACAACTTTCTTATGCCTGTATTAGGATATGCTGAGTTATTGCTTGAGTCGTTCAGTGAAGAGTCAGAGGAGTTTCACTATATCCAATCAATTATCCAGGGTGCAAACATGGCAAAGAAACTTATAGCTCAAATCAAAATACTTAATCAGACTTCCGATGTACCAAATATACCAATTAATCTCAAAAAATTGATAGGAGAAGTAGTACATCTCATGAGATCAATTAAACCACCGCATGTAACTATTAGTTGTAAATTTCATGACAATTATGATATTTTAGCTGACCCAACACAACTTAGCCAGGTTTTTATGAATCTTATCACAAATGCGTTTCAGGCAATGGCCCATACTGGTGATGTCATCAAAATAACTATTGAGAGTGTATTACTCGAAAAAGAAAATCCAGAACAATTAACTCTCCTGCCAGGAAATTATATGATTATAGCAGTAAGTGATAATGGACCGGGAATGACAGCTGAGGTTTTAGAGAAAATCTTTGATCCCTATTTTACGACAAAAAAGCAGTCTGGTGGTACGGGGTTAGGTCTCTCAGTAACCTATAGTATTATTCATGCTCTGAAAGGTACTATAGTTGTTAGCAGTGCAGTAAATCAAGGGACAAAATTCAGAATATATATACCAAAGTATGTGAAGACCTTTCAAAATTAGACAATTCTAAAAGATCGATTTTTTTTGAAATTATCTCATATTACTGAATGTAAATTCAGAAAATGAGAATAAAGAATCCCTGCCTGCTGCATCAGTGAAAATTTCTAAATCAATTGCTGTGATAGATGATAGAAAAGATACTATATTGACATGTGGGGCTATGATTAAGCGATTGGGACAAATTTGCCTCACCCAGCCCAAATGTGCCCCAGGTACTACAGCTTAATACGGAAGCTTAACTTGATGATTATGAAACTCTCGTTTTATGAATGCGGCTAACTGCCGCCTTATACTCTTGAAGAACATACATTTTTATAAAAAAATCCCTTTGAGGCCAGATTTGGCATCTTTATTGCACTGTATTTGTAACACAGTAATAAAAAGTGAAGTCTTTACTTATTGTTAATTTAATAATTCATGTAAATGAAGAGAATCAAGGTGTACTGCATACCTGTAAGAATGCAGAATCTTAAGAATAAGGAGGTAAGAAAAATGGCAGTAGAAAAAGCAATTGGAAGTTCCAGCCTGGTCGAAGTAATAGATCGGATACTGGACAAGGGAATCGTAGTAGATGCATGGGTAAGAATTTCACTTGTAGGTATTGAATTACTTGCAATTGAAGCC
>JABMQR010000282.1 GCA_013202335.1 Bacteroidota bacterium | reverse complement strand
TCCTAAGTTGAAGGCAGCTTCGAGAAAAATATTGGAGTTTCTTCAAGAAACTCCTGTGTTGAAGGTTGCTTCGCATAAGTATATTGTGGAGTTTCTTCAAGAAACTCCTGTGTTGAAGGTTGCTTCGCAACCTTCAACAATTGACCATTCATTTGTTTGATCCTATATTATGAAGAAAGCATATTAGTAAAAGCTATTCAGTAAAAGAATGGAGTGTTGCATGTCAGATATCCTTATTCATAACGGGACAATCCTAACCGGATATACAAAGCTTGAAAAAAGCTGCCTCCTTATATCAAATGGGGAAATTGCTGATGTCTTCAGTGAAAAAAGATTTCGCCAGAAGACCTTCTCTCCTCAAACAAGAATTTTTAATGCCGCTGGGGCTTTTATAACCCCTGGTTTCATAGACACTCATATACATGGATTCGGTGGGTTTGGTGCAGATGATCTTTCTCCGGACTCAATTCTCGGCATGTCACAGGCACTTGCTGATTATGGGGTTACCGGGTTCTGCCCTACAGTATATACAGATGATACAGATACTATGATTGCTGCAACTGAAGCTTGTGTTGAGGCCATTGGTCTTGAAAAAGGTGCGAAAATTCTCGGAATAAACCTTGAAGGACCCTTCGTTTCTCCTAAAAGGATAGGAGCTCAGAAAACCAGTGCTGCTAAAGAAGTAGATATTAAGTTGATGGAAAGGCTTATCAAAGCCGGAAGGGGACATGTGGTTTGCATGACTGTTGCTCCCGAACTTAAAAACATGCGTGATATAGCTTTATATGCGGTAAAAAACGGCATAACATTACTCGCCGGTCATACAGATGCAACATATGAGAACATGGTTGAGGGTATGCAGGCAGGTATACTTCACTCAACTCACTTCTACAACGCAATGAGCAATCTCCATCACAGAAATCCCGGAGCAGTTGGTGCTATCATGATTCACCCGGAAATGGCCTGTGAAATAATTGCAGATGGACAGCATGTACACCCGGACCTTGTAAAACTTCTGCTCAGAGATAAACCAGTGAGTAAAGTTGTTCTTGTTACAGATGCACTAAAACCTACTATGCAGATAAACGGGCATTTTACTGCTAATAAAGAAGAGGTCTATATTCAGGGGGGCTTATTCTACAGAAAGTCCGATAATGTTATTGCCGGATCAACTCTCACCATGTTAAATGGAATAAAAAACCTGGTTAACTGGGGTATTCATATTGAAAATGCTGTTCAGATGGCCAGTAGTAATCCAGCACGTATTTATCATTTTCATAACCGTGGGGCTCTGGTGCCGGGGTCTATTGCAGATATCACAATTTTTAACAATAAATTCGAACCAAAATCCACCATCATCGGCGGTGAACTTGTACGAAACAGTCTCAAAGAGGATACTCACTCATAAAATTTTTATAGTTTATACTACACATGAATAATTTATATAGCATTATCATAAGGGGAAATTGATATGTCAGATGCAATTAAAGGCTTACAACCACAGGCAGTATGGGAATACTTCGAGGAGTTGTCACAAATCCCAAGAGAATCGGGAAACGAAAAAGAATTTCGTAAATATCTTATTAACTTCGCCAAGCAAAAGAACTTCTCCTGGGCAGAAGACAGTATTGGTAATGTAGTTATCAGAAAACCCGCCTCTTCAGGGAACGAAAAAATTTTACCGACAGTTCTCCAAAGTCATATGGATATGGTGTGTGTTAAAACCTCCGAATCTGAGCATGATTTCACAAGTGATCCTATTAAACTTGTGAGAAAAGGGGAGTGGATGCGTGCTGACAACACGACTCTTGGTGCGGACAACGGCATAGCAATTGCAATGACTTTAGCACTTTTTGCAGACTCTAATGCAGTGCATGGACCACTGGAAGCTCTATTTACTATATCGGAAGAGACTGGACTGGACGGTGCTCTTAACCTTGATATTTCTCTTCTGGATTCCAGACGTCTGATTAATATTGATTCAGAGGAAGAGGGTGAATTCATAATTGGCTGTGCTGGGGGAAGTGAGATTGTCGGAACCTTAAAAGCTGATTACAACGATGTTCCAAAGAACAGTGAAAGCTGGAAGGTCTCATTATCAGGATTTCTTGGCGGTCACTCAGGATCTGAAATTCATACCGGCAGGGGAACCGCAATTAAATATGGAGTACGGTTTCTCCGCGGTCTTATAACTGTCCCCGGAATCTCTTTAATGATATCAGAAATATCAGGCGGAACAAAAAGAAACGTTATCCCAAGCACTTTTTCATGTACCTTTACTACCAAATCCGGAAATTCAGCTGTGATAAAAACAGCTGTTGAAAAGCTTGAAAATGCCCTGACAGCTGAGTTGGCAAAACGTGATCCTGGAGCTGTTATCGAACTGGTAAAAACAGAGAATCCACAGTCTGCAGTCTCAATTGAACAATCAGCTTCTGTTATTAATACTATCTATATCACTCCTCATGGACCTGAATCATGGAGTGTTGATATTGATGGTCTTGTTGAGACCTCTAACAATTTTGCGGTAATTTCACTTACTGATGGTCAGTTTTTCTTCGATACCAGCCAGCGCTCTTCCATAATGAGTGCACGTGATGAAATAGCAGAAAGAACCTGGGCAGCTCTGGAAACATGCGGGGCAAAAGTCGAGAAAATCAATACGTATCCATCATGGACACCGGATACCAGCTCCCCATTCGCTGAGGTCTGTGCAAACTCATATCAGGAGCTGACTGGTGCCAGACCTTTAGTAACAGCGATTCATGCCGGGCTTGAATGTGGGGTTATTAATAGTAAAGCAGCAGGAATGGACTCTATCTCTTTCGGTCCGGATATTCGTGGAGCCCATTCAGTGGAGGAGCGTCTTGATATTGGATCGACGGAACGAATCTATACTTTCCTGAAAAAACTGGTGGCAGATCTTTGCCGATAAAAACCTATCAGCCTGCCGGACAAAACTTTCCATTTTTCTGTAGTGTTGTTCCCGGCAGGTGATATTTACTTTGTCTCTTACTAAATCAAGCAGTGCTAACTATTTTATCCCGTTCCACATTGAGTAGATTGAAAGAAGTACAATTAAATGTAATACCGTAGTTTGTCCCCATACCAGCCAGTCAAATCTGTTTGCGCCAAAATTCGGTGCTAAAATATCCAGAAGAACGATAAGAAGAATCCATAATATCATCGAGATCAACTGGGCTAGTTTTACCAACTTCTTATCAACCTTCGCAAATACGGTTGCAATTAGAACTATTCCGCAAGCCAGTTCAACAACGGCGATAATAATATCAAGAATTTCAGAATCCCCGCCAAAAGCTTGCGATACCGACCTGCCTATTTCAGCAAAATCTGAATTATAATCAGTTATCCCTGCAATACCCATAAGCAGAAAAAGTACTCCCACTAAAATCTGAAGAATGATACCTGTCTGTAACCTCAATTTAGCTGTTGCTTTTTTTGCTGCCATAAAAACTCCTTACTCTTCAAATATAAAATATATTTAGAAAACTGCTTTCACAATTTTCGCAATATTATCTGCACGCCCGAGCGTATAATAATGAACTCCCGGAACTCCATAAGCAATAAGTTCTTTCGACTGTTTTATTGCAAACTCAACCCCGATTTCCCTTACCTCTGAATTTTTCTTACATCCGGCTACCGCGTCATAAAGTTCTTTCGGTAAATCTATACTAAATGTCTGTGGGATCAGGTTAATATCAGACAAGGCTGACAGTGGTTTGATCCCTGGTATAATCGGGACAGTAATTCCTTCAGCCCTGCATCTATCCACAAATTCAAAAAATCTTGCGTTAATAAAAAACATCTGAGTTACAATGTAATCAGAACCGGCCTCTACCTTTTGTTTCAGCATTGCAATGTCATGATCCATGTTCGGGGCTTCAGCATGTTTCTCCGGATACCCGGCAACACCCACACAAAAGTTTGTCTTCTTCTGGTTTTTTAGTCCTGTATCAAGATATTTCCCTTCATTCATAGTAGATATTTGCTGTACAAGCTCATTTGTATACTTGTGCCCGTAACGTGTAGGGACAAATCGCCTCTCTCCTCTGGGGGGATCCCCACGTAAAGCAAACACATTATCGATACCCAGAAAATTCAATTCTATAAGTTCGTTTTCGATTTCTTCAGCAGTGGAACCCCCGCAAAGAAGGTGGGGAACAACTTCAATATTATATTTATATTTCACAGCAGCAGAGAGCGCAACGGTTCCCGGCCTTTTCTGGATAACCCTTCTTTCTGCCAACCCATCTGCCCGCTCTACATAAACAACTTCCTGCTGGTGATAGGTAAAGTTAATATAAGCTGGCTCGTACTCTTTCAGCATCTCTATTGCATGAGAAATTTTATCAAGCTGGTGTCCCTTTAGGGGCGGCAGCAATTCAAAGGTGAACAATGGTTTTTTTGCAGATACCAGAATTTCTGTAACTTTCATACTTATCCTTACCTGAGTTTTATATTGCGTATCGTTTCAACTTTCACTAAAGGAGCGGGGCAAGCCAGTATCTGGCTTCATCCTCAGTCCATCCTTTTCTTTCAGCATAATCGTTCAACTGATCCTGATCAATCTTTCCAACAGAAAAATATGCTGTATTTTTATCACTAAACAGATAACCGCAAACGGATGCAGCAGGATTCATTGCGAAGGTCTCAGTCAGGGATATCCGGGTATTTTCTGTCCCGCCCAATAGAGTTAAGATCAAATCCTTTTCCGTATGATCTGGTGCTGAAGGATAACCTGCAGCCGGACGAATACCGGGATACTGTTCCTTTGACAGATTTTCGATACCAGCCTGGTCATCCTGTGCAGTTATGTGTTCATAATCATAACCCCAAAGATCCTTTCGAACCTTCAGATGAACCATCTCAGCAAGCGCCTCAGCCAATCTGTCGGCAAGCACCTGGAGCAGCAGTGCGTGATACATATCTCCTTCCAGACTGTATGCATTAATCTTGTTCTTTATAGCCGCCCCGGCAGTTGCCGCAAAGACGCCAATAAAATCTTGTGTTTTCTCATTAGTATCTTTTGGCAGTATATAATCGGAAAGTGACAGGGCCGGGGCTGTGTTGGAATTCTTCTGCTGCCTGAGAAAGTGAAGTGTCAAAAGCAGTTTCCCGCTTTCTTCTGCACCAAAAACAGCAACATCATCTCCAACTGCTGCCGCTGGAAATATCCCAACAACTGCATGGGGAGCAAAATCTCCCTGCTTTTCACAGACAGTAAGTAACTCCAATGCATCATGCCTCAACTCCTCTGCCTCTTTAGATGTAAAGGGAACTTTCCAGGCGTGATACAACATTTTCCAGTTAATAAATGGCAAAAGCTTTTCCAGGGTAACCTCATCAAATACAGTAATACCGCTGGTTTTAGGAACAGAGACTGATTTCAAATCCTTTTCATACCGTAAACTTCTTGATTCCTGCAGTGAATTCAGAATAACAGCATCCTTTTCCTGTTCTCTTAAACGAATTTCTTCATACTCTTTCAGCGTTTCACTGATCAAAGCCTCCCGCTCTCCCGTCTTCATCAATAAGGAGGCAACTTTTACGCTGGTTGACGCATCCGTGACATACAACACCGGGTTCCTGCTTTCAGGTGCAAGATTCAGGGCTGTATGCTCAAGTGATGTTGTTGCCCCGCCAATAAGGACAGGTATATAGAGTTTTCTCTTATTCAATTCAACAACAGTATGTCTCATCTCATGAAGAGATGGGGTTATCAATCCGCTTAAACCAATAATATCAACCTTCTCTCTCTCTGCGGCATCAGCAATAATTTCAGGCTCAACCATCACCCCAAGATCTACGATTTCAAAGTTATTGCAGGCTAAAATTACTGAAACTATATTTTTGCCAATATCATGAACATCACCACGTACCGTTGCAAGAAGAATTTTTCCGGTAAATGAGCTTTCACCACCCTGCTCCTTCTCTATAAAGGGTCGGAGATAATCCACACACTGCTTCATAACCCGGGCACTTTTCACCACCTGAGGTAAAAACATTTTCCCTTCGGAAAAAAGTTTACCCACATGATTCATCCCGCTCATTAGTGGTCCTTCAATAAGGGATAGTGCAGGCAGACCCTTTACGGAAGCCTCCACTCTTGCCTCTTCTACATCCACTTCAATAAACTCTGTTATTCCCCGGCTTAAAGAATAGGTCAGCCGTTCTCCTGCTGTCCACTTTCTCCATTCGCCTGCTGAAGATCTTTTCTCAGATTTATCAGCTGGATTTGCCCTGAGATTTTCGGCGATAGTAATGAGTTTTTCTGCTGATTCAGGCCTGCGGGCTAATACAACATCTTCAATAAGTTCCAGTAAATCTGTAGGAATATCATCGTACAGCATAAGCATTCCCGGATTTACTATGCCCATATCCATTCCGGCATGCACTGCATGAAAGAGAAAAACTGAGTGCATCGCTTCCCGTATAGTATTACACCCGCGAAAAGAGAATGATAAGTTGCTCACTCCCCCGCTAACCATTGCCCCGGGTAGGTTTTTCTTTATCCATTTGACCGCTTTTATAAAATCAGCGGCATAGGCATCGTGCTCTGACATACCGGTTGCCACTGCAAGTATATTGGGATCGAATATAATATCCTGTGGTGGAAAATTTGCCGTTTCCACCAATAAAATATATGACTTCTCTGCAATCTCTATTTTTCGCTGATAAGTATCTGCCTGACCCTTTTCGTCAAAAAGCATTACGACAACTGCAGCACCATATTCACGGATTTTCCGGGCCTTTTCAAGGAATTGGGATTCACCCTCTTTCAGGCTGATAGAATTCACCACCCCTTTCCCCTGAAGATGCTTAAGGCCTCTTTCAACCACCTGCCAGTCTGATGAATCTATCATAACAGGGACACGGCTGATATCTGGTTCCGATGCAGCATAGTTAAGAAAAATCTCCATCGCTTCACCGGCATCTATCATTGCATCATCCATGCAGACATCGATGATTTGAGCTCCCTGTGCAACCTGGTTCCGCGCTATTGCAATTGCCTGATCAAATTTTTTCTCTCTTATAAGCCGTGCAAATTTTCTGGATCCGGCAACATTGGTACGCTCTCCAATATTGATAAAATTCATATCTTTTGTAACGGTAAGCTCTTCCAAACCGCTCAACCTTAAGGCCGGGGTTAAGGTGGGTATAACTCTGGGCACCGCACCTTTAACTGTTTCGACAATTTTCCGTACGTGTTCCGGGGTAGTCCCGCAGCAGCCCCCCACAATATTTACCAAACCCTCTTCGATAAACTCCCGGAGAATTGCTGCCATTGCTTCTGCACTTTGCGTGTAATCACCATTTCTATCCGGTAATCCTGCATTTGGATGCACGCTGATGAGAGTTCCTGCCGCAGGAGCAAGGTTTTCAATATGCACTTTCAATTCAGCTGCACCCAGCGAACAGTTAAATCCAATTGAAATAGGTTCTGCATGTTCGAGTGATACCGCAAATGCTTCCGGTGTCTGTCCTGTCAGAAGTCTGCCGCTTGCATCACTAATTGTGCCGGAAATCATTATGGGCAATACAACATTTTTTTCTTCAAACACCTTGTGAGCTGCAGCCAAAACTGCTTTAGCATTCAGTGTATCAAAAACTGTCTCAATCAGGAGCAGGTCAACTCCTCCATCAACCAATCCCTCTATTTGCAGTTTATATCCCTGAGCCAATTCATCAAAAGAGAGATCGCGATATTCCGGGCTCTCCACTCTGGGAGAAATAGAGAGTGTTTTATTTGTTGGCCCAATTGAACCGGCAACAAATCTTGGTCTGCTGTCACGCATTTCAAATTCAACAGCAGCATCTCTTGCCAATTCAGCTGAAGCTGCGTTTATATCGTAGGTTAGTTCTTCTATCTGGTAGTCACTTAGTGAAACGGGATTGGCTGTAAACGTATTTGTGGTAATAATATCAGCCCCGGCTTCAAGAAACCGATAGTGAATATCATAGATGAGTTCCGGTTTTGTCAATGAGAGTAAATCATTACAACCTTTCAACGAGCCGCTTACGGAATCAAGCACAGCTTTAAGGGATTCATCATAAAAATCCCCTTCAACGAGCCCTTTTTTCTGAATTAATGTTCCTATTGCACCATCAAGAACAAGAATTCTTTTCCCTGCTTCTCTTCTGAATTGATCAGCTTTTTTCATGTATTACATTTACCTCACACTTCCCGCAAACCGCTGCTGTATCTTTATATATAAGAAGAGCGGAGATAACGTTCTCACGCTCTTTTAGTTCCTCAATAACTGCTTCTACATCCTCTCGTTGATGAATGCGATTCCCGTATGCAGTAGCTAAGGCATCAGCCTCAGCGGTATTTCTGCATGCAATAGTAACTGCATCTGCTTTTCCCAGACTGACAGAGTGCCCTACTGTTCCGGAAGAGGTACAGACTCCCAGTGGAGTATCTTCGGGTTGGATAATAATTCCAATCTTCCCTGATAAGGGTGAATCACCGGCAAAAACTGAAAATCGTATCGGGCTGCGTGCTGAAACCCAGATATCTCCGCCATTTTCCACTATTATTTCCTGGACTGGAAATAGTTCCAGAATTCTCTTACCTATAGATTCAGAAAAAGCACCCGCAACTGCTGCCATCGGCCCGGTTCCCGCCAGGTTGGCGGCTTTAATCATTTCCCGAACTATTTTTGTGGCTTCCGGATCATCCTCTATGGGAACCATGATGGTTTGGAACACTCTGTTTTTAGATATATATCTGGTCAGCTCTCCCCTAAGGCTTTTGATAGAGGCTACCGCTGCCTCTTTCAGTTCAGACCTGTTCAGTTTGCTGATAGATTCAGTATCAATGCCGATCCATATATCAGTCTCCCCAACACAGGCAGTAAATGAACCAAAGCCCTTGCCGACCATGCGGTCTCTGTAGGTTCTCGGTTCATACATACTACTTCCCCTTACTGTTTTGCCAACTGAAAATAACGCTACTCTTCTTCCCTGGAGATACTGAATAATTGTAATGGGCATGCTTTTATACACAACCCGCAGACAACACACTGTTCCGGATCATATTCAAGTTCCCAACTCTCCTGATTTATTTGCAGCGCCCCGTAAAAACATACAGATATACAGCTTCCACAATTAACACACTTTTCCTGGCTGAACTGGAGCTCTTTAATTAAAGGTGAACAATTTACCCCGATTGAACGGGCATACTCCAATCCATCCTCAATTGCTTTCTCTTCCGCTTCAAGCTCAACGACCAGTTTGCCTTCCCTTCCATAAGAGATGTCGGCATTCCAGATATTTACATCAATATTAAATTCCCGAACAAGATGTGACATTAATGGTTTTTTCACTGTATCTGGTGAGAATCTGAATACAAATCGTTTTTTCATTGTTTTCCCCGTTTTGTTATGAACGTTGTTCCAACCCTTTTACGCTGGAATTTTTCGGCATCATCTCAACCGGCTGGGAAAGAAGAAAATCACCGTTTTTGATCCATGTTTTTAACTCTTCGGCTATTTTTCTTGCTTTCTCAAGGCTCGACATGGCCCCGGTCTTTATCTCTTTTCCCTGCACATTGATAGTTCCTGATCTCAGTTCCTCGTAATTGACCATCCCAATAACCGGTTTATCTTCAAGTCCATAATCAACAACCGATGTTTCAATTTGACAGTTCCTAATAGAAACCGCTCTGGCAATATCCTCATCTAAAACCGGGATGGGTATTCCTATTCCGATAAAAATAGACACGCCGTATTTTTCAAAATATGCAGCCCTGATATATTCCGTTGACATTTCTTTTGCATTTCCAATAACTGCAAGGGTTGCCGCATTGCTTGTGGGTATACCATGTTCATTCTTAGGTTTTTGTGTATTAAACTGAGTCCCGTACCATGAGACAAACCCCTGGGTTCCTCCGAGAAAAATTCTGGTTCCAATCCCGATTGTCCGAAGTTCCGGATCATTAAGTAGTGGACTCAATTCACCTGAGGTGGAATAGGTGGCATTCTCCATGTGGGGCATCAGGCTCCCCATGTAGGTATAGATTGAGTGTTTCTGAGAATTAACCGCTACAGTATAATTTTGATATGCATTCCGCGGATTAAAAAGATAGAACTCATTTACCGTATCTTTGTTTACGACAGTCTGCACTTCTTTCGTGGGATAGCAGTCTGTACCTTTTGCTCTTGCCTTCAGCTTAACATCTTTACCGGCAATTAAGTCCTCAATAATATGAGCTCCACCATAGGTTTCATCAAAAGCTGATTCTGAGGTTGCCCCTATGTAGGCATCAACCGCAGCTACTCCTGCAAAAATCGGTACATCATTCAGGGAGATCTCCTCCATTCTAATTGGCGGGTTGTAGTGTCCAAAATTAATAAAAGCACCGGAAGAACACATAGGTCCAAACGTACCGGTAGTAACAACATCAACCTCTTCAGCTATTTCTGCCGGAGTCATTGTCTCGGCCATCCGTGAGACTTCTTCAGCTGTAAAGACAACTGCACTGCCGTTCCGGATTTTCTCGTTTATCTGCTCTATTGTCTTCATATTTACCACCTACTGATTCCCAGAATAAAGAATTATATTACATTTTATGGAAAAACTTTAACCGATAATACACCATTCTTGTGTTTTATGGCAAGAAACAAGCCGGGCATTGGTATACTCACTCTATTGTCGTCATGTTATAAGTATTTTTTTTTACATCCAGCATAACTCCCTTGATTTAATGAGATTCTTGATAAATGATACATACTATATGGCAGTTCTAACAGCGTTCCTCGGAAACCCCGGCATTAAATATAAAACAACCCGTCACAATTATGGGAAAAGGGTATGCAGCAGCCTTGAGAAAAGGTACCCCGATATATCATGGCGAAAAAAATTCCATTCTGATTTTACAGAGCTTCTTGTTGGGGGGCAATCCAGAACTCTTCTGCTCTGCCCGGGTCAGTATATGAACAACAGCGGTACAGGCGTAGCTTCCTGCGCCAAATTCTTCTCCATTCCTATTGAAAAGATTTTAGTTGTACATGATGATCTCGAAACACCGTTTGGTTCATTTGTATTCCAAAAGGGCGGTGGACTCGCCGGACATAATGGTCTTCGGTCAATTTCAGGAGCACTTGGATCAAATGATTTTTATCGATTAAAAATGGGGATTGGGCGACCTGATCGGGGGACTGTTTCTTCCTATGTCCTCGGCCGGTTTTCCCCGCTGGAAGAATCACAGCTGTCTGACTGTATAGAATCAGCCGTAGATTTACTGTGTCAGGTCTTTTCATCTGAGAACCTGAAAAGTCAGCCTATAGGGCGGTATACCGTATTCACATCCTGACATTTTATAGTGTTACATGGTATATTAAATTACTTAAAATGATAAAATTATTAAGTGAGGCGCTTTCAAAAATACCTATTTTAGAAAGAGCTGCCAATGAGTCAGAAGTTTCGAATTTGTTTATATCTTTATATTATAAATAATTATATATTTACAAATTTAAAACTTCAAATCCATGTATTCATGGATCAGGCTGTTTCTATAAATCTTTGATTTGTGAAACTGCCTCAAGTAACTGGGTTTGAAAAAACCCACCCCTTCAGGAGCGTGCAATGGCCAAAAAAAAATTTCCCGTATCCAAAGAAACGCGAAATCAGTTTAATTTGTTAGGACCGGTGTTTCAGTCTTCTGATATTACTCAATTATACCAACAGGCTCAGCAGCTTTCTTATAAAATAAACTTACATATTGACAACCCAAAATCCCGCATCTCACCAGGAAAACTCCTCTCTTTGTATGTACTAAGGTTGGCGAAACTGGATATCCTTGATTATTTCACAGAAGCAACCGGAAATAGTTTTACTAAATTATTTAACGAAACAGCAAACCAAAAACCTGTTTTTAAGGAAAATATGGTTACATCTTATAACGAACTCTATCAGGATAAGCCCGCTGATCAGGAATTCGTCTCTGAAGAAGATGTAATTAGAGAGATTATCCTTCTTTTGGTTGAGAACCGGAATCCGGCAATTTCACAAGGGAATCTACAAGATCTTTATAAAATGCATAACATTGAGGATGATGGTGTTCTGGAACCTTTTGCAAAAAGTATTTCAAACAGTCTTTCCAAAATTCCGCTGTCATGGGATGCTGATCAGGACTTAGTCTCTTTTCTTGATGCTCCGGCAAAACATTCACCTAAAAGTATTTCCGGACAGCTGAAATATATACTGGATACGTGGGAACCATACATTTCATACAGTAAAAAATTCCTGTTTCGATCCCTTGATTTTCTAAAAGAAGAGGAACGGCCCGTTTTTCCTCCAGGTCCGGGACCAACCTTTGTTGCAGATTATCACTCCGGACAGCATGAGTATGAGGCTTTTAGCAAGGATTCAGATTGGATGCCAAATGTAGTAATGCTTGCAAAAAGTACCCTCGTCTGGCTTCACCAACTCTCCCGGATGTATGGATATGAAATTGAACGACTGGATCAAATCCCTGATCAGGAACTGGATACAATTGCAGAACGAGGGTTTACAGCCCTATGGCTAATCGGATTATGGGAGAGAAGTTCTGCCTCAAAAAAAATTAAACAGTCAACAGGAAATCCGGAAGCTGAGGCCTCTGCATACTCTTTAAACAGCTATGAAATTGCATCCATGCTGGGAGGGGAATTCTCCCTGAATAATCTTAGGGAACGCTGTGCATTTCGTGGAATCCGTTTAGCTAGTGATATGGTTCCAAACCATACAGGAATTGATTCTGATTGGGTACTTACCAGGCCGGATCTTTTTCTTCAGACTGATACTCCCCCATTCCCTGCTTATACTTTCAACAGTCAGGATCTGTCCAAATCTCAGGATGTAGGGATTTTTCTGGAAGATCATTACTATGATCAAACAGATGCAGCAGTATCTTTCAAACGAACAGACAACCAAACAGGTAATTCTGTCTACATATATCATGGTAATGACGGAACTTCCATGCCGTGGAACGATACTGCACAGTTGAATTACCTGAACCCGGAAACCCGCGAAATGGTTATCCAGGCAATAATCCATGTAGCTAAAAATTTCCCAATTATCAGATTTGATGCAGCAATGACTCTGGCAAAAAAACATATACAGAGATTGTGGTACCCAAAACCGGGTACCGGCGGAGATATTCCCGGAAGGGCAGTATTTGGTATGGAACAATCTGATTTTGACCATGCTCTCCCCGTTGAGTTCTGGAGGGAAGTTGTTGACCGGATTGCTGTGGAGGTTCCCAATACACTCCTTCTCGCTGAAGCTTTTTGGATGATGGAAGGTTATTTTGTACGCACTTTAGGTATGCACAGAGTGTATAACAGTGCTTTTATGAATATGCTTAAAATGGAAGAAAACCGTAAATACCGGGATACCATTAAAAACACTATAGCCTTCGATCCGGAAGTATTGAAACGTTTTGTAAACTTCATGAACAACCCCGATGAGGATACTGCGATTGAGCAGTTTGGGGATGGTGATAAATATTTCGGAATATGTACGCTTCTCGTAACTATGCCGGGGTTACCTATGATTGGGCATGGGCAGATAGAGGGGTACAGGGAAAAATATGGAATGGAATTTAGTCGGTCCTACTGGGATGAAAGTCCAAATCAGTCGTTAGTGGATTCGCACTATAAACGGATTTTTCCATTAATAAAAAAACGTTATCTCTTTTCCGGCTCTGATAACTTTGCTCTTTATGACGTTCATGGTGAACACGGTGTTAATGAAAGTATCTTTGCATTTACCAACAGCTCACAAGAAGAACGGGCACTGATTCTGTATAATAACTCCTATCAGTCTGCAGGAGGGCGAATACTTGAATCTGCCCCATTCCTTAAACGCTTTCACGGAGACGAACGCCGTATTATAACCGCTACTCTTGCCGAATCACTTCTTTTAACAAATGATTCTGATTATTATTGTGTCCTCAAAGGATTTCATAACGGGCTCTCTTATATTCGATCAGCAGCAGAAATTCACGAACAAGGATTACAGTTGATTCTTGGGGGCTATGAGACACAGGTTTTTATCGATATTTATGAATTACATGATACTGATGGAATATATTGTCGTCTTTGTGAACATCTTGACGGCAGAGGTGTCCAGGATATTGAGCTTGAAGCTAAGCGTATTCGTCTTCACGCCGTTCATACAGCAGCTGAACCTCTTGTGTCAGAACATACCATTTCTCTTATAACATCCGTTTTATCAGGATCAAAAGAGGCAGCTGAATCATTAAAAACGACCCTAATAAAAACAATTCAACTGGTAAGTGAAGCATGGGCAGACACATCCTTTCCTGATAACTCGTTTCTTCGTAACAGCGTCTACAAACCCGATACAGAAATTGCTGCACGAACCGTCGAAGTGCTTCTTACTCTTGCTGAATCAATTAAAAACCCTGCTTCTCCTTTAGGCAGATATATCAGCAATTCAGTATCTCTCATGCCCGAAATCCCTGCTGTACTTGCTGGCTGGTTCCTCTGTCTCCCTCTAAACACCGAGAATGTTACATACAAAAACCGGAATTTCTCTACAGAACTCATGTTAGATGAGCTGCTGCATGATCGTTTGTATGAGTGCGGGATTGCATCTCAAGATATACTAAGGGTTTCTTCCGCAGTAGACATGCTTATTGAAAACAGTGGCTGGTTTGAGAAGATGACTGAGGCGGGGCGAAACAAACGGGATCAGCTTGCCTTGTTCCTGACAATACATCCTTATCGGTTTTTTATAAAAGCAAACTGGCATGAGGGAGTTGAGTGGTATCATAAAGAATCTTTTCAGGAATCGTTATTCTGGCTCGCATTTAGTGAAGTCCTGCTGCATCCCAACCATATATCCGACAGGGATCAGAAGCTGTACTATACGATAATTGACTGGTTCAAAAAAGAATCCGGTGCAGCGTATCGTGTATCAGGACTGATGCTGGATTAACCTACTGATTACGACCGGGTTCGGGTCAGTTGAGCCAATTTCATAAATCGAAGATTTATAAGGAATTGGCTCCAGAAGGTTTTTGATGAATGTTTTATCTTATTGTATCAGAAGTAATTATAAATCATTAAAAACTTCACAAATCGAAGTATGCATAGCATACTTTTAAGAATAAGATGCAAAGCATCTTATTCCGAGGTCGTTCTTTCAAAATTTATAATTTTGAAAGAACCTCAGTTAATACTTTTCACCTTCTCAAGCTTGAATACTACAGGGCGATAGCCATCAGTGCAGCACGTGACGAACACGTCCTGTCCCCCTCTTGCCATACCATACACCAGCTTCTGGATATCTGCCCACGCCCAGCCGCAGAATCCCGCCGGAATTTCCCACGGAGCCTCACTTGATGTAACGAAGACATCCCCCACCTCGAAGTGTTTGCATTCCGTCCAATGTTCCGGGGCAGCCGTGTACTTCTCTACAAATTCTTTGTGGAAGTGCTTCTTGAGGATGGTGATTCGTACCTGGTGACTCTCTAAAGTGAGCTTATCACTCATGTCTGCCCCCTGTTAACTCACTTTTCTGTCTCATAAATAGCCCGGGCAATAGGAATACGTCGTCCGTTTCCAAAGGCTTTTTCTGAAACTTTCAGCACTATAGCAGCCTGTCTTCTTTTATACTCACACTTCTCAGTCAACCTGATAATTCTCCGAACGATATCCTCGTTAAACCCAAGGGCCACAATTTCATCAAATGATTTACATTTCATAATATGGGCATCAAGAATTCCATCAAGTATTTCATAGGGGGGAAGACTATCCTCATCTTTCTGATCATGACGAAGCTCAGCAGAAGGCGGCTTTGTAATAATATTCTCCGGAATCAGATCGTATCCTGCTTTTTCGTTTATATACCGACATAATGCAAAGACCTCAGTCTTAAAAAGATCTCCAATTACCGCAAGGCTGCCGCACATATCACCATAAAGCGTACAATACCCTGTAGCCATTTCTGATTTATTCCCCGTAGCAAGAAGTAGCGATCCCTTCTTATTTGACCAGGCCATAAGCAGCAGTCCGCGTATTCGGGCCTGAAGATTTTCCTCAGTAGTATCAGGCTGAGTCCCGGCTAAACTCCCTTTTAGGGTTTCGAGTGAAGCAGTAAACATGTGCTCAATGGGAAGCACCTCAAAACCAATACCCAGATTCTCTGCAAGCTTTCGTGCATCGTTTAGACTATGGTCGGATGAATATCTGCTTGGCATCCCATACGAGTGTACATTTTCCGGTCCCATTGCCTTTGCCGCAATAACTGCAACAAGAGCTGAGTCTATGCCGCCGGAGAGACCGATGTTCACTCTTTTAAACCCATTTTTCCGCATATAATCCCGTACTCCAAGAACTAATGCTTTTTTAAGGTTTTCATTCTTATTATTGATCTCAAGAAGATTGCTTTCAGGTATCACATTGGCTGCAGCGGTATCAAGAATTTGTAAATCTTCCTCAAATGACCTGCAGTGCATAATGATTTCTCCCTTTTCCGAAGCAGCAAGAGAATTTCCGTCAAAGATTAAGAGATCGTTTGCACCAACGGCATTTACATAGATAGTTATACAGCCGTATGTTTTACTTATGCTCTCAACAAGTTGCCGTCTAACTGCTGTTTTCCCGCTATAAAAGGGTGATGCTGATGGGGCAATAATAATATCGGCTCCCGCTGTGCAAAGATCCTTTACCGGATCTTTATGATAGGTCAGTCTCGAATCACCGATATTCTCTGCCCAAATATCCTCACAAATTGCAAAGCCAATCTTTTTACCCTTGAAATTTAAAATTGTTCTTTCTGAGGCAGGCTCGAAATAGCGATCTTCATCAAAAACATCATAAGTTGGCAGCAGGGTTTTATGCTGAGTGTGCAGCACTTCCCCATTATGCATAACAGCAACACTATTATAGTAAGCTTTTCCTGTTCCTGAATAATTTCTTTCAACATAACCGACAGCAACAGCAATATTATTCGGCAGCTCACTTTTCAGGTCTGCTATTATCTTTTGGTTATTATCTATAAATGCAGGGTAGGTCATTAAATCAAGGGGTGGATACCCACAAACAGCCATCTCAGGGAATACAATAAGATCAGCTCCGGCTTTTTTTGCCTTTTCAGTCTGTCCGATAATCTTGTTCTTATTTCCTATAAAATCAGCGATAGTTGTATTAATCTGGCCAAATGCAATTTTCATAATCCCGGTCCCCTCTCATGTGCGTAAAACACGTTGATCTTATAATTCGGAACAAAACAAAGTTTTATTATTAGATTTTTGAAATTGTCTCACTATATCTAACTTTTTAAAAAATGTGCAGTCCTTGACCCTTACACACTCTGTAAAATTGTTGACTTTGATATGCTCTTACGATACTCTTTGTGTATGAAAGATTGGTTTAAATACATAGTGGCAACAGTAGCAGGGCTCGCTCTGGTTTTAATTTTCCCGGAATCAGGTATAGCAAAAAGTGTAATTAATACAGGGGCAGCAGTCTTCCAAAACCTTGGTCGCTACATTCTTATTCCCTTTGTATTTATCTCCTTTACATCTGGTATTGCAAATTTACGCAGACAAAAACAGGCCTTCCGTGCGGTAATTTATTCTTTTGGTTGGGGGATAATTACTTCTCTTGTACTGACGGTAACGGCAGGTCTTGTTGCCTGGAAAATTTTTCCTGCCAATTTTTCCGGTGTAACAGGTACCGAAGCAATCGGTTCATTGGGATTAGTCCCTTTCTCTGAATTTATTACCGGTATTATCAACACCAATGTACTTGCTTTTTTTACTGGAGATATCTCCCTTCTCCTTCCGGTTGTTGTATTTGCACTTCTGCTCGGAATAGCTTTAAAACCGGATGAGGATTTCATCAGACCTGCTTTTGCAGTAATGAACTCGTTCTCAGAAGTTTTTTATAAATTAGCCAGAATTTTAACCGAATTATTAATACTGGGTGTAGTTTTTATTTCTGCAGTCTGGTTTGCAGCGACATTCTCTTCAAATGTAATTAGTGATTCTATAAAGCTGGTTCTGCTAATCGGCGGAGTAACGCTGCTTGCCGTTTTTCTAATTCTCCCTTTGTTATTACTGGTTTTAGGGAAAACCCGAAAGCCTTATGTATGGCTCTTTGCACTAACATCTCCGGCTATTCTTGCATGGTTCTCAGGCAGCGCTATTACCGCACAGATACCGCTCCTTCTTCACACCAGAAATAATCTTGGCGTTGCAAAGAGGGTCAGTTCCACCTCAATTCCTTTACTGACAATCATGGGAAGAAGTGGAAGTGCTATGATCGGAGTAGTGACTGTGTGTTCTCTGTATTCAACAATAAACGAATCCTCCATTCCGTTTTTAGGGTTACTTCTGGCTATTGTACTAACTACACTCTTTTCACTTATTACGGTATCCACTCCACCGGGAACTGAAATTCTGTTTATTGTGGCAATGACGGGTTCTTTGACCGGTAATGATTTTACATCCACTTTACCGATTGTATTGCCTATGCTGCCATTTTTATTGGGAGCCTCAGCCCTTGTTGATACAATAAGTGCCGGTTTTGGTGCAGGTACGGTAAGCAGAATGCTCCAGGCACATTCCCCGGTTAAGGCAAGAGACTTCTTGTAAGGCAAGAGACTTCTTGTAAGGCTATAATTATTATGAGCTGAGAAGTTTTTGGATTAAGTTAAACTATTGTATTATAACATATTAACTTCTTCTATCCGGAAACTTCAAAAGGGAATTGAAATAATCTTCGATTATTTCAATTCCCTCAGTTACTCAATGTTCACACTATCAACATAATACCTGATATTAGTGGTATCATTATCTTCATCGTATTCAGTTGTCTGAAAGACCAGAACAACATAATCCCGCTGTGGGGAAACAATTATCTGTTTAAGTTGGAAATCATACACATTCTGTATCGGTTTAATAAAAGACCCCGCCTCAAATCTGTTCTGAGTTCCATCTTTTAGCGTTTGAAACAGTGTTATTGCCAATGAAGTATTAGTTCCGGGTTCCCGAACCTGAGGTCTCATTACAAATGAAACAGAGTATACTGTCCTGGTTTGATAGTCACTAAATGATACCATATCACCAGTTTTTTGCCCCGGCAGTTGAAAATACAATGTTGTCCCTGTTTGAGTATGATCAATATCAACAGTAGAGATCGTATAGTACTCTTTTAAATTCATTAATAGTGCACTCAACCCGTTAGAGCCTGATTGTTGAGAGTCTTGATAAGTTTTACTCAGACTTAGTTCACTTGAATTCTCTCCGGATACTAAATCATGATAAACAATATCAGCATAAAGTTGTGTTCCTGATTCATTTTTCCCAAATTGTCCATATAAAAAGGCTCCAGAATCATTGGCAAACCCCAGATTAATGAATTCAGCCCTATCCCCGGCAAACACAGCTGCCTGAATGCAAAAAATAATGAGAAACAAGGTAAGTACTTTTTTAATCATACCAAACTCCTGAGGCAATTTCAAAAATCTAATGAACAAGAGTAAAAGGTCTTTGCTTTGCTTTGCTTTGCTTTGCTTTATTATGTTCCTGTTTTCTGAAATTCCCTTTTGAAGTTTTCAATTTGAGTATATGTAAACATATATATTATATAGATATCAAAAACTTCTGCCTAATTGGTTGTTCTTTCAAAATTGTCTAATTTTGAAAGAACCTCTCCTGTCTAAGACTACTGTATCATTTAAAAAAAATCCAGACTTTAACATTTGGTAAAAAAACAGTATGATATACCCAATATGAACATAATTATCCGGACAACTATTATTGTTCTCCTCATTCTCTCCGGTCTTCTGCTGATCTGGCTTATTACCTGGAACACCGGAGTTCAGGAATCTATTATACGATCCTTTTTTGTCAAAGATTATCAAACCAATCTTACTGTGGATTCCATGATACATATACTATATACCATTTTTTGCGGTATCTCTTTTTTTTATGGTTTGTTTTTATTTATCTTCTTCAGGAAAACAACATCACCGGAAATACTGTACTTAATAATTTCCGTTTTGTCATTCGCGTTTTTAAGTCTCCGTTTCCCAATTTCCCTTATTATTCCAGGGAAGCACATGGCAATCCCGCCCACAACAATAATAAAAAGTTACTATTTTTTCTATCTGTTTAGTATCTCTCTATTTTTCCTTGGTGGGTTATTTTCCAACGGAATTCCTTTCCTTAAACAAAACACCCTTTTGTCAGTCAGTTTTTTTATCTCTTTTATAATAGCACTTATTATACCCCTGAATTACACCGGAATAGTTCCCGTTGATCCCCCCTTATTCTCTTACAATGGAATGCTCTCTTTGCTTATTAGAGTTCTCGAGGTATCTGCGGTAATTAATTATCTGGCAGCAGCAAAACGAAATAACAACATCCAGTATATACTCCTTGCTTTAAGTCTGCTGCTGCTTTTAGTAGGACTTGAATCTGTTTATTCCTTGTTTTCAATTCCTGTTATGATCGCTGGGGTTGTGCTCTATCTCACGGGACTGTTACTATTTGCGAACCGTATATATAAAATCAGGCTCTGGAACTAAAATCCAATTGCTTATATTTAGCTCATAATTAAAACTACAGCCGCAGTCCCTAATGGAACGAGTATATTGTCGAAATCTTTTAAGGTTGTCATCTCACACAATGACGCTACAGCTCCTGCTGCTAATGAAATTGTCCAATCGTTAACTACCAACCATACACAAAGTGTTGAAGTAATAAAACATGCTGCTGTTCCGGTTATTGTTTTTACTCCGTATTTTTTACGGTTCTTTCGAAAGAAAAACTTTCCCGCAAGAGCTGCTGCTGTATCACCAAAAGCAAGTGCGAGAATTCCGGCTTTCATAGCATTTTCCGGAAAAAAAAACAGTGTTAAGCCTGCCCCGACGGCAAGGGTTAATGGAGCTATGATAAAATGTTTTGCTTCACCTGGTCGTGAAACAAAAAGCGATATTCCCCTGATTGCTTTATAAGGAAAAAACTTTTTATCCCCATTCCACCGTATCCGTATCAATTCAGACAGTGTATATATACAAGCTCCGGAAATAAGAAGGGTATAAGCAGTAAAATAGGATTGTAATGCAATAATCGGTAAAAAACCTATCAGGATATGAAGACCTTTTCGTGCAACCTCTTTTCTGAATTCGTTTTTTACCGTCAAGACCTGCTGCTGGTTATCGTTGATCATAACTACATGGTAAATTAGTAGGTTTGAATTATCAAGTGAAATTATATATTGCACAACTGTTTATTGACGTTGTTAAGCCGTTTATTGCCCTTATAAAAAAAAATCTATACACTTCTCCCATGATTGTACCCATTATCGTCAAACTGCTTACTTCGTTAGCAGTAATCATCTTATTAAACAAACTCATTAAAAATCTTCCGGGTTCCCTGTTGGGGGGATCGTTAGTATTTGCCTTCTGGATCGGGATAAGCCCTTTACAGTTTGTACTAGTTGCTGCTGACAGAGTTGTCAATCTCTCCAACCTGGCGTTAATTATACTTGTATGCCTTGTTATGACCTTATCCGGACAAATGAAAATAAACGGCCTTGTAGAGGAATTAGTTGCCAGTATTCGTGGAACTTTCTCCTCAAAAGCATCTATAGCAATTCTTCCAGCGGTTATAGGACTACTTCCCATGCCGGGAGGAGCCTTGTTCTCTGCACCTTTACTGGATAATTTTGACAACTTACCCGGGGTAAACCAGGAGATTAAAACCCGAATAAATTACTGGTTCAGGCATGTATGGGAATATGCCTGGCCATTATATCCTGGAATAATTTTTGCCTGCGATATTGCCGGGATAGAGTTATGGATGGCTTTCCTTGTGGGGCTTCCTGTTTCATTCGTAGCGATACTTACCGGCTCATTTGTTTTTCTCTCAAAAATTCCAAAAGAGACAAAAGAAGATAAGTTAAAGCGTAAAGCAAATCGTCATTTTTCCATAATTCCTTTTTTACCCATTATTACTGTTGTAATTACTTATTTCATTGTACAGTTTTTTATACCGGCGATTGCCAGGGAAAATCAGTACCTTCCAATGGTTATAAGCCTGACAATAGCAATAATCACCGTTCAGCTCATGCGTCCGCTAAACGGAAAATCATGGAAAGATCTCATCCTTTCTAAAAACATGCTGAACATGGCCATACTCATTGTAATGGTAAGAATTTATGGAGCTTTCATTGAAACGGATTTGAACGGCATTGCTGTTGTACAAATGATGACAGATGAAATGCAGTCCTTTGGGATACCCTCTTTGCCGCTGGTAATCCTCCTTCCTTTTATTTCAGGTATGACAATGGGAGTCTCTGTAGGGTTTGCCGGCGCTTCAATACCAGTAGTTGTTGCAACACTGGGAAACAACCCGTCATTAGGCCTTCTGCTCTCTACGGTAATGTTTGCATACACCTGTGGATTCATGGGAACCATGTTATCCCCGCTTCATGTCTGTTTAATTGTAACCTGTGATTATTATGAAAGCGGTTTTACAAAAGCACTCAGATCAATACTATTTCCTGCTTTAATTATGATGTCTTTTGCAATTTCTTATATGCAGCTTCTGCAATGGTTAATTCCATAAAAAAACCGCAGCTTTACACCCACTCCTGCGGAATTGCTGCGGTCTGTAATTTAGTCTATAATTTTCAGGAAAAGTTCAAAACACTTTTATCATAATCTTCCGGAGGAAGAAAACCCAGCAGTTCAATACAGGTTGCAGCTAGAGCGCTAATACCCAGCCCCTCATTCAATTCTGCGGCATATTCCCCTTTATATTGTGGATCAAAGACTATACAAGGAACCGGATTTAATGAATGTGCTGTCTTTGACTGTGGTGACCCGTCAGCTTTTATCTTAACCTCACCCTTTGTATCATGCTCGAACATATCATCCGAGTTCCCGTGATCTGCACTGATAACCATCACGCCGCCTGCCTGCTCTGTTGCCTTTTTAAGACGAGTAAGCTGCAGATCCATTGCTTCCAGAGAACAAATTACTGCCTGATAATTTCCCGTATGACCAACCATATCCCCATTCGGATAATTTAGCTTTATAAAATCATACTCTCCTGACGCTATTTCTTTTAGCACTCTGTCAGTTATCTCAGCACATTTCATCCAGGGTCTCTGCTCAAAAGGGAGAATATCAGAAGTTATTTCCACATACTTTTCAAGAGAGTTGTTGAATTTTCCTGATCTGTTTCCATTAAAAAAATAGGTTACATGCCCAAATTTCTGCGTTTCGCTTATGGAAAACTGCTTTACCCCATTACCGCATAAATATTCTGCCATAGTCCGGTCAATTGCGGGAGGGTCTACAAGATATTGTCTGGGAATGTGCAAATCCCCATCATATTCCATCATTCCTGCATACTCAACGTTCGGTACCCGTTTTCTGTCAAATTCCTGCAGATCTTCAGATTCAAATGCTTTTGTAATCTCCTGAGCTCTGTCCCCTCTAAAATTGAAAAGGATTACACTGTCACCATCTTCTATTGATCCTACCGGAGTCCCATTTTCTGCTATCACAAAAGGCGGTAAATCCTGATCAATCGCGCCGGTCTCTTCTCTGAGAGTCTGAACGGCTTCATGTGCACCGGAAAATTGACGGCCCTCTCCAAGAACATGTGTTTCCCATCCTTTTCTGACCATATCCCAGTTTGCATTATAGCGATCCATAGTTATAACCATTCGCCCACCGCCGGATGCAATTTTTGCGTCAAATCCATTATCACTCTGTTCTTTCAGAAACTCTTCAAGCGGATCAATATATTCAAAAGCCGATAATTCTCCAACATCCCTTCCATCCAGAAGCGTGTGAACCCGCACCTTAGATACACCGCTGTTTTTTGCTTTTATTATCATTGCGCGTAAATGTGCAAGGTTTGAATGTACATTCCCATCAGAGGTAAGCCCAATAAAATGGAGTGTTCCTTTTGTATCTTTTACATTCTCAATCAACTTTACCCAAACTGCACCACTAAAAACTGCTCCGCTTTCAATTGATTTATTAACCAGTTTGGCACCTTGTGCAAACACCCGTCCGCATCCAATTGCATTATGCCCAACTTCACTGTTTCCCATATCATCATCCGCAGGAAGACCCACAGCAGTACCATGAGCTTTCAATTTCGTCCACGATGATGTTTTCATAAATTCATCCAGGGTTCCGGTTTGTGCATCTGCGACAGCATCCCCGGTTTTATATTTCCCAAAACCTACTCCATCCATTATTACAAGAACAACCGGACCTTTCCGGCGGGTAAATTTAGGGTGTTTTTTTAAAACTTCCAGCATACTCAATTACTCCTTATTACTGATGAGATCTTCATTTAAGCCGAAGTTCTCTCTCTTTTCATAATTCCCGGTAGGTTAAACATGCACATTAATATCATAAATTTCGGCAACTTGGTCCCGAATGG
>JABMQR010000026.1 GCA_013202335.1 Bacteroidota bacterium | reverse complement strand
CTCCTGGACAGCCTGGATGCCTCGCTTATTTCGGAGGTTCAGTAAACATGCAGTTAATTGACAGGATAAAAAAATCCGAATTTCTTGGACGGGAATTTCTTCTCTGGCTCTGGTTTCGGTCTGAACGTGAAGAGGGCAGATTCGACATGGGTGAGGATGGGTATGCCGAACTCTGGTTTGACCGGAAAATCGTTCTCGAGGCAGAGAACGATGAAGGTGTCGAAAAAGTTACCTGTTCCGGGGAAAACCCCCTTTTGAGAGAGGCCCGATTTGCCCTTACCAAAAACAAGGAGATCACAGAGGCCCAGGTCAAATTGACCATTGGCGACCATCAGTGGTCGTTTGTCCTGGATTCCACATGGCTCAATTTCAAATCCTTTAAAACCCCCAAGGTGCCCCCGGCCGACGACGAAAACCCTGATGGGTTGTTTTATGAAAAATTTTTCCTGATTGAAAAGGCCATAACCGCCATGGACGTTATATATGCATCCTTTATCAAAATCCGTGTCTCGCCGGAGTGGCAGACCCATGAATTTCCTGCAATGGTTAAATGGATCAGCGAAGGGGGATAGATTGGTGATAGATGGATTGGATCACTGAACCTCAATGATGCCTTTGAGACATGTGCAACTGACCAGGACGTCCAATTCTGGAAAGAAGAAGGGCGAATAGATATTTTGGAGTGGGTTGCCCCAATATCGCTAGGTGATGAAGATTTTGTGTATGATATCTGGATTAACCCTAGAACTGGGGATGATGTCCAAAGATGCCCATGGTTGAGAAAACTACCCGATCAGGATAAGTATATCTGTCGAATCCAGGATGTAAAACCCCAACATTGCAGAGAATACCCACGATCAAGGGAGCATGCTGGGGAAACAGGGTGCAGGGGATTTGAATAGTACCTGGCTAGAAAGCTTTCATCATTGCTTCATAGCCTCAAAATAGCTCAAAGAAAGAATCCTGTCCTAAATGCTTTACATATTTTTTTGCAATTTTCTTTAGAGGACCGGGACCACCTATGTAAATCCAATCGTCAATTGACCCCAAGAAACAGTACCGCTCCACACCGAAGGTCCTCTTTTTTTCGTCTTGAAGAACGAATTTCATGATCGGACCATATTCTACCGCAATACTAAGGATGTCATCCATAAAAGAAGGGCCATTCAAAGGAGCTCTCGGCCCAAAGATCGCCTTCAACCTATCAATATCCTGATTAGACTCGAAAATGGTCATCTCTTTTCCTTTTATATCAACCAGATACCATTTTGACGGGTCTGCCTTCTTCAGTTCCTTTTCAACGATATGTTTCTCAAGATCCGTAATGAGTCGGGGTAATTCCTTGCGCAAAAAAACTCGGCCATTGGCGGGATGCTCATATATTTCATAGCCTTCGGGTATTTTATCAGCTAGTTCACCTTTTTGCTTCAAGGAAAAATGGTACGTTGATTTCCCAGTCTTAGTTTTGCCTATATGGAGATAATATGTCTTGCCACTCCTGTTTTTGTATTCAACTGCCACTACCACATTCCTCCCTCAACACACGCCTTCTTCACAAACGGATTCTCATTCCCCTGGATCCCCTCAATCCTCCTGCCCCTCTCACATTCCCAGGGGTCCACCGGATCTCCCTTATCCCAGGCCTTAAATAATTCCCTATTTTTCTTTGAGATAATCCCATGTCCAGGATAAGCCCAATCCATATAAAAGTAAGTCCTGGCGATATCTCCCCTTTTCACCGGAGGCGGTTCAGCCTTTCTCCCTTCAATCTCCATATCACAGTTTCCAAATTCCCTTTTCTCTAAGGGGATCATCCCGAAACTGTAATTGGATCTCAGGCCGTTTATCTCCCCCACGGCCGGCACCAGGTTATAGAGGTTGTCTTGTGGTCATTGTAGACTTGCTTCAGGAGGATCTTTTTGGCCTTGCTGAATGATTGAATAGTTGTGTTGCCCCGGTCAGAGGTATAAGCGGGACTGACGAATAGGAGAATCAGGATCAGGGATATGATGAATGAGGTAAATTTTTTCATTAGGAATTATCCCTCTTATTTCCTCACTATCTTTTTTCGGATAATAGCACCGGTGAGGGTTAGAGTCACCCCAGCGAGAACACCAATAGCCTTCTGGACTTGTTTGCTTTTTTTCTTCCCAGTGGCACAGTAAGTCGCAAAATGCTCACAGTTATTGAATGTAAGGGAATAGCCATTGTCAGAAAGGGGCCTTTTAGCAAGGTTTAGAGTTTCAGAATAAGGCAAGCGCTTCTTATAATCGCGCCTTCTCAGCTTACCGTCCTTAAGAAACTCCTCAATGTCTGTATTGGTGACCGATGGGTCCTTTTTCTCTTTTTCTGCCCCGGTATAATGAATAACGTTTCCGTTCCCAGCGTATATTCCGTGATGAGAGTATAAGAGGCCCCGCCGTTTTACATAAACATGATCGCCAGGATTTAGATCCTTCTCAATCAACCGCATTAAACTACTCTTCTCTCAGATCCTGAATGTTTGCATTTATTCTCATCTACTTTGAAATGCCTTATTGATTTTCCACTCTTTGTATTTGTGGAGGTCTCTTTCCAGGAAATAGATGCAAAGGAGTAAAATCAGAGCATCGTCAATTTGGCCTATCAATGGAATAAAATCAGGAACTATATCTATAGGGCTAAGAACATAAATGATTCCTGAAACAAAAACCAAAATGGACCAAAGAGAGACTTCACGATATTCGCCTTTCCAATAGTCTTTTATCAAAGCATAAAGCAGCCTGAAATCCTCTATTAATCGGTTCCACAGGCCAATTTTAAGTAGGCTACCCTTTCCCATTAATCTTCTCCCTCAACACCCCCCGAGCATTTAAACACAATAACCCTCCTCGCCCTCAATTTCATATCACCGGCAGTATGAGGATTTCTCCCTTTCCGTTCCTTTTTGTCCTTCACAATGAACTTTCCAAACCCGGTGATCAGGACATCTTCTCCGGAGGCCAGTGTATTCTTGATGATTTCCAAGAGGGATTCAACTATCGGGATGGATTTCTGCTTCTGGGTAGTTACTTCTTATCCCGTAATATTGATAATACCCTCGTAGCTTGCTGCAAAGAGTTTTGTACTGCTCTTCTATCGGATCATGCCGATTCTCCTTACACCATTGCCACATCATTTTCAGGAATCGACGCAGACG
>JABMQR010000281.1 GCA_013202335.1 Bacteroidota bacterium | reverse complement strand
TGCCTGATTCTGATGTTCTTTTTTTGGGGAAAGAATATGTCCGTCCGTTAGTTACCACAAGCCAATATATAGATGAGTTTATTTCTCTCGATGAACTTCAAAATAATAGGTTTGCCGATCGGATTTCGATAATTAAGAACTATCGAGCAGACGCGATCATTCATGTTTTCCCTAATAAACAAATAGCGAAAATTGCATCAAAAGCAAAAATTATGTATCGTGTAGGAACTTCGCACAGATCCTACCACTGGTATACTTGCAACCGGCTGATTAATCTAAGCCGAAAGAACTCAAATCTCCACGAATCTCAACTCAACTTGCATCTACTAAGCAAAATAGATATTCCATATCATTTTGAATTAAAAGAAATTCCGGATTTATTCGGCCTAACCAAATATCCGAAATTAGATAAACGCTTTTGGTCTCTCATCGACAAAAACAGATTCAATCTAATTTTGCACCCCAAATCAAAAGGAAGCGCTAGAGAATGGGGCGAAAACAATTTCGGCCGATTAATAGAAATTCTGCCTGAAGAAAAATATAACATTTTCATCAGCGGAACAGCCGAAGAGGGAAATCTGTTAAAATCATTTATAAAGAAATATAAAAAACGAGTTGTAGATATCACAGGAAAGATGAATTTGGATGAGTTCATTTCTTTCATTAAGAACAGTGACGGTCTTGTTGCGGCAAGCACAGGCCCACTCCATATTGCGGCAGCATTAGGCATTTACACAATTGGTCTTTTTGCCCCAATGCGACCGATTCATCCCAGTCGTTGGGCCCCGATCGGCACTAATGCAGATTATCTCGTACTTGATAAAGAATGTAACGATTGTAAAAATCAAAGCATATGTAATTGCATTTTATCCATTCACCCGGAATCGGTAAAGAACTTACTTGATAAAATATAACCTGCCCTTCAATAAATAAAAGCAGGTTCCGTCACTGGGGTTGCTCTTATTTTCTTCTTCAATACTGAATTTCGCTTAATATTAGTTTCACTTTTTCAAATGCCGTTTCCGGAGATATACCGAATGAATTGTCTTTGGAAGAATCAAAATTTTCATTGAATATATGATAGTGACCAACAAAATTATCGGGAGACCAATTCAAAGGGTTTGTATTGCCAAAAATGGCCAAGGATGGCGTCCCAACCGCCACTGATAGATGAATTAAGCCGCCGTCATTGCAAATCAAAAGCTCACATTTTTTAAGCATGGCCGCTGCTTCATTGAAATTTGTCGGGAGGGCTACAATTGGTTTCTTTTCCATCGAATCTGAAACATTTATAACATCATCCTTTTCATCAGGGCCCCATAATAAAACGACTTTGCGGTCAGTCTTTCCCAAAATCAAATCTGCCAATTTTGCATAATTTTCAGCTTTCCACTTTTTTCTATTACGGGGACTTCCCGGAGAAAAACAAATGAAATTTTGGCTTGTGAGATTTGTTTTTGATAGCCATTTGTCGATGTAAGCAATAGATTCCGGCCTGATATAATAATAAAGTTGATATGGGCCTTCTTCAATACCGAGCGGTTTCAACAAATCAAATTTCATGGATGCACTGTATCGCTGTTTTTTTGAAGTAACCCTGATATTATAAAGAAATTTCCACCTTGCATGAGAGTAAGCAATCCGGTATTTGGCCCTGCTGAACAGTGTAATTTGAGCCGAGGTGATGCCTTGGAGTTGGTCGATTATAAGATCATATCTTCGGTGATTTATTCGAGTAAGAAGTCTTACTTTTTCCAGGAGATCACGAACCCCTTTTTTCCGGTTAAATACTATCACCTCATCAATATAGGGATTATTTTCTAATATTTTATGATAGGGCCGACAAACAAGAAAATCGATTTTTGCATCTGGAAGCTTTTTTCTTAAAAAAGGAAAATATGATGTATTCAGAAGAACATCACCAAATGGTCGGATCTGGACAATTAAAACTTTTTTTATTTTATTTAAATCTATATTCATTTTACAAAATGAGGCTTTTT
>JABMQR010000280.1 GCA_013202335.1 Bacteroidota bacterium | reverse complement strand
GTACCGAGGGTTCGAATCCCTCTCTCTCCGTTTCCCCTTCAGTGCTGATAGGCAGGTTCTGCGCTATTGGTCGTCGCCCAAATCCGTCAGGACCGGAAGGTAGCAGCGGTAAGTGATTGACCAATGAGATGCATGTAACTTGGCTGGAGCTGAAGGGGATTTTTTTCATTCTCATTGATAGTGAGAAAAGTTCAAAGGAACTTTCCTTTGAATTTTTTAATTGAGATGTACTTATATAAATAGACAATATATACTTAGATGCAATTAATAAAAACTTCTGACAGAGAAGTAGTTTGATCCAAATCAAAGATTTGGATTTTACAAAATTGAATAATGGTATCAGATTTATTCTATATATTTTTGAAAGAACCTCTAATATTTGATATTTGCATACTATTGACGGCAAGGAGTATTTAATGGTATTTGAAGTTACCTACACCAGAAAACGTCCGCGAGTATTTGATGAAATCGCTGGTCAGGAGTTTGTGGTATCAACATTGAAAAACTCTATCCGCGGCAGTAGAATTGCTCATGCATACCTATTTTCCGGTCCAAGAGGGGTAGGAAAAACATCCGCAGCAAGAATACTTGCAAAGGCACTAAACTGCACCAGTATTGACAAACCAACCGATTCTCCCTGTGGAGAGTGTACAAACTGCAAAGAAATAGCTGCCGGGAACTCCCTTGACGTCATAGAAATTGATGGTGCGAGCAACACATCGGTAAATGATGTGAGAAGAATAAAGGATGAAGTACTCTTTTCTCCAAACACCAGCAGAAAAAAAGTATATATAATTGATGAGGTCCATATGCTCTCAAACAGTGCCTTCAATGCACTGTTAAAAACTATTGAAGAACCGCCGGGATATATTGTTTTTATATTTGCAACCACAGAGGTACATAAAGTTCCAGCTACTATCCGATCCCGCTGCCAGCAGTTTCATTTTCAGCTTATACCAATTGAGGTAATTAAAGATCTTCTTGCAGAAACAGCTGTTGAAACAGGCATCTCAGTTGATGATGATGCTCTTTTCTGGATTGCAAAAGAGGCAACCGGCTCCATGCGTGATGCATACACGCTGTTTGATCAGGTAATATCCTTTATCTCAACAGAAAACACAAGCCCTAAAACGACACCTACTCTCACGATGCAGCTGATTAAAGACAAGATGGGACTTGTTGGGCTTGATGTTGTGAACAATCTGGCCGAGGCGCTAAGCCGGGGAAACTCAGGAGAAGCGATAACCAGCGTACATGAGATCTTTAGACGAGGAGTATCTGTTGAACAGATTATAATTGATTTAGTTGAATATTTTAGAGCTCTTCTTTTAATAAAACAGGGAATAACCAGCGAATCTTTGCTTGGTGCCAAGATTGAGAACTTCTCGCGAGTTGTTCTTCGGGCATATTCCAAAGAGCAGATCGAGGCTGCTGTCGAGTTGATGCTTGAAGTATATAGAAATATCCGGTTTTCCCTTAACCAAAGATTTGAGCTTGAGCTTGCAGTAAGCAGGTTGGCAGACCTGCACCTCCTCGTTTCATCAACAACATTGGTAGGGAGAATAGCTTCTCTTAAAGATCAAATCCTTAGGGGGGAATTAAGCTCTCCTCAGGAAATCACTCCAACCAGCCCGGTTTTACCAAAAAAGGAAACCGCTTCAGTACCTGATACAAAAAAAATTCAGGAAGCAAGTCCTGCGGTAAATGATATAAACACGCCTGTAATACTACAAACAAAAATAATATCACCACAAATGTCTGAATCCAACTCAAATTCTGAACCGGCTATCGAAGACAATCAAAATAATCAAACTAGCCGGGATGATGAAAATCCTGTAATCAGTAAAGCTGAAGAACCCAATACGCCAGATCAAAAACTTATAGAAATTACCAGAAATCATATTGAAGCTGTTCAGGCAGGACTTAAAGAGAAAGTTCCCACGCTGGCTGCAGCTCTGGGAAAAGTTTCAGATTGGCATTATCATGGTGACGAGTTAGAATTAATTTTTCCGGATGCTTATACGGCACAGAAAATAACTTCAAGTCTGCAGTCTCTTCGGGAAACCTTTTTTACAGTACTCAATGAAAAACTAAAATTGAAAGCGATCACTGAAGCGGAGCATGAAAAAGAGTTGGCTTCAGATTCAAGCTCTTCAGTCAAAAGCGGTAGTCACTCAGATGATACAATAAGCCTGGTTAAAAATATTTTCCGGGGAAATGTTGTTACAAAACCAAGTGGGGTAAATTGATGAATCCAATGGATATTCTTAAAAACATGCAGGACCTGCAGGGAAAAATGGAGAAAATGCAGGATCAGTTGAAGGACATTACCGTAACCGGATCATCCGGTGGTGGTATGGTTACGGTTAAAGTAAACGGTAAAATGGAAGTTCTTAATGTGGCTATCGCCCCTGAAGTTGTCGACCCGTCTGATATTACCATGCTCGAAGACCTGGTTCTTGCAGCAGTTAATTCTACCCTCCGGGAGCTGCAGGATGCATTAAAAGCTCAAGCCTCCCAGTTAACCGGCGGATTAAACATCCCCGGGGGATTTCCGGGACTATAGGAGAGTAGTAATTATATGACTGTATTAGATCAGTTAATAAAAAGCCTCTCCAGGCTTCCGGGAATCGGGGCAAAAAGCGCCGCAAGACTAGCTTACTATTTTATTCAGGCAGACAGGGAATCAAACAGAGCGCTTGCCAGGCAAATTGCTGAAATCAAAGAAAAGGTTTTCACCTGCTCCGTGTGCGGCAGTTATACAGAGACAGACCCCTGCCCCATCTGCACAGACAGCACCAGAGACACTTCTCTTATTTGTGTTGTGGAACATCCGCAAGATGTACTGACCATTGAAGCTTCTGGATCATATGATGGCCTTTTCCATGTTTTGAATGGTGCAATATCACCTCTTGACGGTATAGGACCTGAACAACTGGCTATCGGCTCTCTGCTTGGACGTATTAAAGAGCACTCCTTCATCGAGGTTATATTAGCAACCAACCCAACTGAAGAGGGAGATACCACCGCACTCTATATTTCTCATATACTTAAAAATTCTGAGCTGCGAATTACCAGACTGGCTTCAGGACTTCCTATAGGGGGAGATTTGGAATATGCAGACAGAATTACTCTTGCCCGTTCAATGCGCGGAAGAATTCGTCTTAATACCTGAGGTATTTGAAAAATCAAAGAAAAATCGGGAACTAATTATTACAGATTTCTTGAGGTTCCAAGATCTTCATAGGCTGCCTGGATTTCCCTGAATTTATCTGAAGCAAACACTATAAACTCTTCAGGAAGACCTTTTGAGGAGATCTTATCAGGATGGTACTCAGAAACAAGTTTTCTGTAGGATCTCTTAATTTCATCATTTGAGGCTGTTGCTTCAAGACCCAACACTGCAAAGGAACGGGCGGATCCTGCTGCTTTTCCTGTTCCATGTTGCTGTTTAATGGTCGACATTCTTTCACGGCTTACCTGAAAAATCCGGCCGGCAAGGTCAATCAGAGACTCTTCGGCTGCTGACAATCTACCATCGGCATAGGAAACACGATAAAAAATATCAATCATTAATTCCATCATTTGCCTGTTGTGCTTAAAATTGTCGTAAAATTGAGCTGCAAACTGGTCAAACGAGCCGGAAGAGGAGCCTGCGGTCTCAAAAATCTTCATAGCAACGGCACTGCTTTGCGGATCCAGTCTCAGGTCTTTTCTGATAAACTCCTCAACCTTCTTCCGTTCAGCAATGCTAATATTACCATCGGCAGAGGCGATTCCTGCAAGCATGGAAAAGGCACCAACAAAAAAAACCATTTGTGCCTGTTGTTGTGAATTTGCTGAATTACCAGCAGTAAAAGGACTGCCGGTATTGGTCTGCTGGCCAAATGCCGCCCGACCGCTGCCTGATTGTCTGGGCGCGTGGTCAAAAACATTTCCGAAAACTGCTCCGGCTATCATACCTAAAGGGCCGCCGAACATAAACCCAACGGTTCCCCCAATTATTTTACCAATCCATCCCATATTACATTCCTATAGTTTATCAATTAGCATCGAACACTTTCCGGAAGGGATAGGAAGTGTTTTCTTCTTTTTCTGATCAAGAATATCTATCGTAAAATAGTAGAGTTTCTCAGATTCCAGTCTAATTTCCCAACCCCGTGTATTCTTATTACTAAGAATAGTTATCAGGTTTCTTTTTAGGGAAAGGTCTTCTATACCCATTGCTTCAAGGGTCGGCATTATCCAGTCTACTGTTTTTCTGGGAAGACTGATATTTAAACCAATTATATTTTCAATCATAAGTGTGAGGGTCGACAACCCTACCATAGGAAGGAATCTTTTCAAAGGAAATGGGGGATTATCATCCCATTTTGCAGGACCTTCTTTATTTGGAAGATATGCTTCATACACATCCCCTTTATCGGTTCCATCCGGGTGAAGTGTATCAAGAAGATAATAGAGGTGTCGAATAGCACATTCACGGGCAAATTCATACTCTTTATATTGTTCTAATCCTTTAATAACCATGAAGGTAAACGCAGGAACTACCGCTCCCCTATAGCCGTTTCCATCCTCTGAAAAGGTTGGTTCATTTTTTGCGATTGAGGGGAAAGGATTGTCTGTGCCAAAGCCTTCCGGATCTTTCAATAGTTCTATCAACCTGAAGGCTTTATCCTCATTGGGAATCTCTGCAAGCAATGTCCAGTATGCGCCAATAGTTTTTACTTTTACCGGAGATTCATCTTGTTTCAGGTCAAAATAAAATTTCTGATCTGTATCCCACATTAATGAGTTAATTCGTGTTTTCAAGGAGAAATACTGTCTTTTATATCGAAAGCTTAGTTCTTTATCATTCAGGATGTCACCAATTGCTGACATATAGAGAGAACTTATTGCCAACTGCGTATTGAAGTCAACGTGATAGTACACATCTTCTCTGGGCATATTGTAGGTCATAGTTGCTTCTGTAGGAACAGCATACAATCCGTTTTCCTGTTTGAAGGTTTCCTCAAGCCAGGACATGTACAGCTCCAGAACAGGAACAACTTCTTTGAGTCGTTTTTTATTACCTATTTTATGGAATAAATTAAACTCCACATAGGGGAAAAGCGGCGGGTGAACACCTTCCGGGTTCTGGGGTGTCAGGACAGCGGATCCATCCACTATTGAATACTCACCGCGAATAGCACCTGAGGGTTCCTGTTTACTATAAAAGTAATCCAGCAAATTAAACGCTGAGTAAGTTTGATTACTGTATACAAGAAAGAATGTAGATAAACAGGTATAATATTGATGAAATGTTTCCTGGCCCTCATAACTTAAATATGAACCAACAACACCATTTTCCGGGGTTCCCTGTTTCCACAACTCATGAAGCCAAATCCATGTTCTATCATACACATCAACAAAATCCTGATCATAAAAGTGTACCGATGGTACATTTTCTTTAAGCAATTATATCTCCTTGAATCGAGTCAAGTTGTAATTAATTGTAAATACCCATATATGGGTTTGTTTTTACACTCTAAAAACACAAATCGATTAAAATCTCAGCAAACTATAAAATCTCAGATTAAAAAATACTATGAAAAGGGTTAGATGTCAAACCCTGATATAAATTTCTTTGATTTTTTTTAGAATTGATCTGTTTTGAGAGATTTATTTAAAGAAAACACTTAAAGCTTGTGGATATAAATGTATGCTTAATTGGTCAGTTCCAACACCTGTTGTAATCATCTCACCGTCAATATGACAAATGAGTCCTTTCCCGCCATTTTGGGTTTTAACCAGAATATCTCCAACAAGATCTGATGAAACAAACTCATGACTTTTTTGTGTTCCCCGAAAAAATCTGGTAACCAAATAAAGAATCTTCGAACCACTAACAGGTCTGTTGACATAACACAAATCAAGCTGGCCATCGTCCAGTTCAGCATCCGGTCCTAAAAGAAAGGCTCCACCCATCCTGCGTCCGTTGCAAATAGAAATTTGTTGGGTATTTACACTCACAACAGCATCTTTATCACCATATTGAAGAAGTACCGGAATAGCTTCAGGATAATTTTTCATAATCTGTATTACAGCAATAACATAGCTTAGAACCCCGCTAATTCGCTTGTAGCGGCTTGCAGTTAAGTTTACAAGAGGTTCAAATCCAATTCCAAGTCCGTTTACAAAATACCGCCCCTCCGGATAGTCTCCTCCGCAGACCTTTGCAATATCTATCCTTTTACTCTTTCCATCAAGAAGAAGTCTTATTGCTTCATCCAGAGAGCTTGGAACACCCAGACTATAGGCAAAATCATTACCCCGCCCAATAGGGAAAACAGCAAAAGCTGTCTCCATTTTTTGGCCCCCATCTGCTCTGTTGTATGCCATGAGACCATTTATAACCTCGTTGCAAGTCCCGTCACCACCTGCGGCTACTACAACTGCATAACCCTGTTTGGCTGCTTCCTCAGCTACCCGTGCAGCATGCCAAATCTCTTTTGTCACTACTAAGTCATACGACACATTATATGAGTCCATAATTTTCCTGATACGGGGACCGGCTCGCCCGGCTTTACCTTTTGCCGCAGCAGGATTTAGTATTATTTTTATATCATGTATGGGTTTATGCATTTAGGACTCCAACTTCTGTTTCCGAAAAAGAGACACTTACAAAGATGTATATCTTACTAAAACAATATACCATTCACAAACAAAAAACAATCAGATATGATGTACAGACTATGAAGAATAACAACCGGTTTCTACCGATGACTAAAGATGAGATGAGTAAGAACGGCTGGGATGCCTGTGATTTTATAATTGTTACCGGGGATGCTTATGTCGACCACCCCTCATTCGGGGCTGCGGTTATTGGCCGGGTTCTGGAAGCAGAAGGATTTCGGGTTGGTATTATCTCCCAACCGTCCTGGGACAGCTGCAGGGATTTCACCGTCCTTGGAAAACCGGCTCTTGCTTTTTTAATAACTTCCGGCAATCTGGACTCTATGGTCGCAGGATACACCTCTTCTGGAAAACCACGATCAACAGATGCGTTCACCCCAGGCGGAGCCCCTGGAAAAAGACCCGATCGGGCAGTTATATCTTATACATCCCGTGCACGCCAGGCATACAAAAATATTCCCGTTATCATTGGCGGGCTTGAAGCATCTCTCAGACGTCTTTCACATTATGATTTCTGGTCCGATAAAATCCGTCGTTCTCTATTACTCGATGCCAAAGCAGATCTTCTTGTTTACGGCATGGCAGAATCTGCAATACGCAGTATTGCAGCGAAGCTGAAACAGGGTGAACCCATTACCGCCATCAAAGACATTCCCGGCACCGTATACGCTTGTAAAAGCAGTACAACCCTGAATTCGCTCCTCTGGCCTACAGTTACACTTCCTGCATATGATGCCGTATCTGAAAGGGATGCTAAACCCAACATCGGCACAGATGCAGGTAAATTAGCTTTCGCCGGAAGCTGTCAATTGAGACTCCTGCATGAAAATCCGCTGCGCCCTGAACGATTAGCAGAAGATTACGGCTCAGTGTCCATTATCCAGAATCCGCCGGCAATACCACTAACAACAAATGAGTTGGATAATGTATATGATCTGCCGTTTACCCGGGAAGCGCATCCGTCATATCAGGCTTCCAGCCCGATTCCGGCTCTTCAGGAAATAAAGTTCAGCATACTTAGTAACCGGGGCTGTTACGGAGGTTGTTCCTTCTGTGCCCTCACTTCACATCAGGGCAGAACGGTGCAGGTGCGCAGCCATACATCAATTTTAAAAGAGATATCACAGCTGACGACATTTCCGGATTACAAAGGATATATTCATGATATCGGCGGTCCAACCGCTAATTTTCGCTCGGAGGCATGTAAAAAACAGGGGAAAGCTGGCCCCTGTTCTGATAAAATGTGCCTGTTCCCCGAGCCCTGTCCCTCTCTCCAGGATTCTCACAAGGACTACCTTGAGCTTCTGAAAAAAGCCAGATCTGTCCCGGGTGTAAAAAAAGTGTTTATCCGGTCAGGTATTCGGTATGATTACCTTCTTTCCGGTTCTGATCCGGTAACGATAAAAAAGTTTATTCACGAACTAACCCTTAATCATATCAGTGGTCAACTGAAAGTAGCGCCGGAACATGTTTCCGAGACGGTACTTGATCTGATGGGAAAACCTGGAATATCCAGTTTTGTTGAATTCTCAAAGCTTTTTACTCAGGAAAACCGGGAACATAACATGAATCAGTATATCATTCCTTACTTTATTTCAGGACATCCTGGTTCAACACTTAATGAATCAATTCTTCTTGCTGAATTTCTGCGTGATCATGGATTTATCCCGGAACAAGTACAGGATTTTTACCCTACTCCGGGAACGGTATCAACATGTATGTACTACTCAGGTATGGATCCCAGACCTGGACGTAATTTCTCCCCGGTATATATCCCAAAAGGACGGGAAAAAAGACAGCAGCGGGCCCTCATTCATTATCACAAACCGGAAAACAGAAAGCTGGTTGTTGAAGCTCTGAATACGGCCGGCCGGCCGGATCTTATAGGTCCAGGTAAGAACTGTCTGGTAAGAAACAATACTCATTCCTACAATGGGTATAAAAATCGAGGCGGGTTGAAAAAAACAGTAAGAAAGCGTTAGGAATAAGAACTGCTACGAACCTTGTGGGAAAGAAATTACAGTAACACCTTTGGTGAAATAAACTTAGCTTACCTGTTTTTGTGCAAAAATACATCAAAGGGAATAATTCTGGTAATTTGTT
>JABMQR010000279.1 GCA_013202335.1 Bacteroidota bacterium | reverse complement strand
CCATTTATTCGGTCGAAGACAGAAAACCACGGCCATGGCCGTGGATGAATGAGACTTTCGCCGGTATACTGGGTAGATGGAAGTTTGCAAATCTGCTCACAGCGTCTATTATTTGAAATATCATGTAGTATGGGTATGTAAATACCGGCGAAAGATCCTGAATCCTGGGCTAAGCGGGTATATACAAAAAGTATTACCGAAACTGTTGCGAGAAGTACCTGGAGTAAGAATAGAAACGATTGGCTTTGATCGTGACCATATGCATATGGTAATGGAAATATCTCCGAAGTACAGCATAAGTGAAGTAATGGGAAGACTGAAAAGCCAAACGGCATCAGCACTGAGGAAAAAGTTTACTTGGTTAGAAAAAGTATACTGGAAAGAAAATCTGGTCTGGTCACCGGGATACTTTGTCAGCAGTGTAGGGGTCGATGAAGAAACCATTAAAAGGTACGTAGAATATCAGGGTAAGAAGGATTCAGGCCAACTCCGAATGGAGTTGTAATGGGAACGGAGTTCCTTGAGCGAAGCGAATTAAGAACCCCGGGTTTACCCGGGGGTATCTATAGTTTTGACAACAGGGTTCTTCTACTTCTTTTCGTCTGGAACATTGCGGGACCGTGCAGTTGAGTCAATTTTTCAGCTAACCATGTCCATAAACAGCAGTATGGATAATGAAATTCAGCAAATGGATGATATATCAAAAAGAGTCGCCTACTCAAACCTGCTGAAAGAGCGGTATATCGATTATCTGCAGGATCCCACTGAAACGAACCTCTATTTAAATCAGACTGTTTTAAGGGATATTTTTATTGCTATTATGGGACCGCTCGAAAAGTGGTATCAGATAAACCTTTATGATTTTGAAGGCTCGTGTGTAGGTGCAGGGAATCTTAACTCTATACGAATCTGGGATGTGAAGCAGGAGTTTTGGTACGAAGAGACTATGAACCTAAATGGAGCCAGATATCTAACAGCTCCCTATATTGATACAGAAGGAGTAGGAGATCCTTTAGTCGTTTCCCTAACCAGAGTCTATTATGACAACTACTATGTTCCTATTGGCATTATAGAAATACAATACGAAGTTGATCATATAATTCAGGCAGTTCTTGAGTCAGTCTACTCGCCGGGAGATACGGATAATTCACGGGAAGTATATGTTTTTGGTCCGGAAGGATCTTTGATCTACCCATTCGAAACTGAAGAGGATTCAAAATTCGAGCAATATTATCAAACTATAGCAGAATCAGAGAATCGCAATCGTTCCGGGCAGTACACTTTGAAAGAGTCGAAAGGAGACTCTAAATGGATTCTGACAGCAGTTCAGTCCGATTTCACGGAATGGCACATAGTTGTCGCTGAAAAAGAAAACGATCTGCTGCAGCCCCTCAATGTTTTCACGAGAATAATGCTTATTTTCTGCCTGATAGCCATCGTCAGCTCGCTCTTTATCACCTTCATCATCTCTAATCGACTATCCCGTCCGATAAAACAGTTGGAGAAAACGGTATCTGCTTTGACGCTGGAATCATTTCCGGAGGAGATGTTGAACGATACCAAAAAGGAGTTTAACGAGATAGAATCTCTTTTATCCTCCTTTCGTGATATGTATGCACGGTTGAGGCAATCAGCAAATGAATTAGTCACGGCACAATCCGGGGAACTGGAATCAAGAATGATGGCGCTTCAGGCAAAGATGAATCCTCATTTTCTCTATAACACTATCGCTACAATCAATGTTCTGGCAGACGAGCAGGGGAATCAGGAGATAAAGAACATCTGTAAAGATATGTCCGGCATGCTGCGCTATATCTCGTCAGAATCAACGGGTACCGTATTGTTGAAAGATGAGATCGAACAAACAGAACGATATCTGAATTTGATGAAACACAGGTATGAAGGGAATTTGGAGTTTTTGATCGAGGTTGATAAAGCTATGCTTACAATTCCGGTACCGCGACTGATCATACAGCCATTTGTTGAGAATAGTTTGAAATATGGTATTTCCCGACAGCCTCCATGGAAAATCAGGGTTACTGGTGTTGTAGAAGAGGATCGGTGGATCGTGGAGATTGGAGATAGCGGCTTGGGATTCACTCAGGATAGACTCAATACGCTTAACAAAGCATTAGAGACTATTGAACTGGACAAAATAAATCTTTCCCGCTCTCTGGAGGGTATGGGAATCATCAATATTTATACAAGGATGAAGCTTCTCTATAGGGACGACCTCATATTCAAGATAGGAAACAGCCCGGAATTCGGCGCCCGGATCCTCATTGGAGGTCCTATGCCGGTAGAGTCAGAAAATTCAATTTCATCAGGTAGGGTGTAACAATGTTCACTGTTATCATTGCTGAAGATGAACCAAAACTGTTACGGCATATTATAAATAAGTTAGAAGAGACGGCTCCTGATTTCAAAGTCATTGCCAGTGCGACAAATGGAACCGATGCTTTGAAATTGATCAGGGAGCATAATCCGGATGTCGTTTTTACCGATATTGTTATGCCGGGGATGGATGGTTTAGAGCTGATTAAAGAGTTGCGTTCTGAGTCATTTATTCTTCCGATTGTGATACTCAGCGGGTATGATGACTTCAATTATGCACAGCATGCCATCAAGTATTCTGTGAAAGATTACCTATTGAAACCTCTGGAGGAAGAGGAGCTTCAGAAAACCCTGGACAAGCTGAGAGCCATGATCAGAGAAGGTATAATGCAAAATGGGATGGATGTATTCAGATACGAAATAGAATCCGAATCCTTGTGGAATGCTCCGGTGAAACAAGTTCTTGCAGATGGTGACTATCTGCTTCTTGAAATCTGTCTGGGTAATTTGTATCAGGAAAGAAAATATTTATCTGATGATTTAGCTAAGCAGTATAAAGATTCCTGGCATAGGCTTATGCCGCAAAATCATTTTTCTAAGAATGATTTTGCTTATGTCTGGTTGATTGATGAACCCTATCTGAACAGGAAGTTTATGGTATTGAAGTCTCTTCCGGGACATCCGGTGAGAATGCAGGAAGCTGTCGAAGAGATGAAGAATATATGGGAGAAAGCTATCTCTCCTCTTACGGTGAATGTAATTTATACGCCCTATCCTATTCCTTATCGGGATATTCCGATTAGGTGTCGTGCGGTAAAATCTCTTCTCAGGGAATCCGTTTCTCTGTTTGATTCCAGGGTGATAGCTTGTACAGAAATAAACTCCCCCAAGAATAATTTTCTTTCTACAACTCCGGATTATGAAAAAAAAATCTATATCCTGGCGCAATCAGGGGAGTATAAATCTCTCAGGAAGGAAATTGTATCTCGTTTGATTGAGCTGAACGAAGCAAAATCCCCACAGGATACGATATCAACATTTTTTACAGACCTTGTTCGAATGTTAAGAAAAAGTGCTCCGTTCATTTCGAAAGAGCAGCTCGATCTATTTACCGTTGATATGAAACGAGCTATCTGCTCTTCACTTAGCAGCAGGGGACTATTGAATCAGGTAGATACTCTGTTGAAGAATTTGATTCCTCAAAAAGAGAACCTTACCCCGGAGCGTATTGCCGATTTGCTTGAATTGTATCTATCCAAACATTATATGGAGTCAATTAACCTGGAGATAGTGAGTGATCATCTCGGGTTCAACGTATCTTACCTCACGCAGATTTTCAAAAAGTATAAGCAGGAAACTCCTGGTCGATTTCTGATAAAGAAGAGAATTGAGAAAGCGAAAGAGCTGTTGTCTCAGAGGCCGGATGTTAATATTGAAGAGATTGGAAGAATGATTGGATATGAGGATTCCCACTACTTTTATCGGATATTTAAAAAATATACAGGTAAAACACCTGCCTTTTTTCGAGAGTAAGCTTAATTTTGTCCACAAGCTATATGGGAATAGTTCATTTACGTCTGGAGAAGCTCCTCCTATGATAATACAAAACGGGAGCAGATATTGCCCCAAGGAGGAATTTATGATTTTAAAGAAAAGTTGGCTGATAGGATGTATTATGATCCTGGTTCTGACAAGCGCACTGTTTGCAGCGGGTACTCAGGAAAGCGCCGATGAACCCAGGAAAAATGTTACACTGACAATTGCAGCTTCACAAAACTGGATCAAGGATATTGATCGGGAGATTGCTGAAGATTTTACAAACGAGACGGGAATCAAAATTGATTATCAGGTTAATCCTGACAATCAGTATCCCCAGATTCTTCAGACAAAGATCAATACCGGAGAAGCCCCTGATGTTTTCTACTATCCTTCTGGACTGTCACTAAAACAGTTGCCTCTTAGCAAAGTGCTGGATCTCTCTTCTGAACCCTGGGCGGGTCGAATGAAAAACTGGGCAGTCAATGGAGCGACTATTGATGATCGTCTGGTGGCGTTGAATATCTGGGCAGTGGATGGCTGGGCTTTTGTATACAATACTGCAATTTTTGATAATTTAGGGCTGGTTACACCAAATAACTTTGAAGAACTTCTGGCAGTTTGTGAAGTTATTGCTGCTAATGGTATTACCCCTATTTATGAGATAGTTGGTGATTTGTGGCATGCACCTTTATATCTGAATCAAGCTATTGCAGAAGCCAGTGTTGGTGATTCTGATCTCTATAATAAATTGAACACCAACCAAATAGCATTGTCTGAAATAGATAGCCTGAAAAACAGTCTGGATCAATTGAGTATATTGGCAGATAAGGGCTATTTGGGAGAGACCTATATGTCAAACACCTGGACCAATGCAACTGAAGCTATGGGAACGGGAGCGTATGCAATGTTTCTTGGATATACCAGCTGGCAGAATGAGGTAGTCAACGACTATCCTGAGGCAAATGCTGAAAATTGGAAAATGTTTGCATCACCACTCGGTGCTGATGGAGAAGTGAAGTCCTTTGGTACCTCTTCGGGTGGTATTGTTGCTCTGATCTCTGACGGTCCAAATGCAGAAGAGGCAAAAATGTTTTTTGAATATAGAACCAGACCCGAGGTCTTAAAAAAATTCTATGCAGAGCGACCGGATCTTAGTTCAAACCCATCCTTTCCTGAAGTTCCTGCTAGTCCCACAAAAGGTCTTGAAAGTATTATTGAACATGTAGATGGGAATTTCATGCTGGATGCACAAGGTGGAGTACTTTACTTTGAACTGATGGCGTATGGCAGCGAAATCCAGGCATTGTTATCCGGTGCAATCACTTCAAGTGAAGCTCTTGCAAATATGGATAAGTATCGTAGAAACATAGGAAAATCTGCTGGACAGGAAGGTTTTTAAACAGTAATTACTCAATTACAGCCGGGGAGTTCTGCTCTCCGGCTTTTTATCAAACACTACTACTATTATAAGGACTTTTTGTATGCTGAATTCACTGGATAAGAAAAGTTATCCACTCTATTTCATTATTCCGGGTATCACCCTCTACACATTGTTGTTCATCCTTCCGAGCCTGCTCGGATTCGTATACTCTCTGACAAACTGGAATATCTATTCTGAGGAGATAAAATTCATCGGATTGGAAAATTTCAGGGAAATTCTCACAGAGTCGTCGAATAAAAGAATTATTCTTAATACTTTTAAATTTGCCAGTGTAACAGCATTTTTTAAAGTAGTCATAGGATTGGGATTGGCCCTGCTTCTTAATGAGGGTTTTAGAACTAAAAATGTGCTCAGAACGCTGTTTTATCTTCCGGCAATACTCTCTCCTCTAGTGATTGGACTGATTTTTACATCCATTCTTAATCCGGTAAGGGGGCTGTTGAATCAGGCTCTGAATGCAGTGGGACTGGATAATTTGACGCATCAGTGGCTTGCTGATATAAGCACAGCCATGCCTGCTGTGATGGGTGTGGAGATATGGCGGTTTTCCGGGTACTGTATGATCATCTTTCTTGCTGGAATGCAGCTTATTCCAAATGATCTCTACGAAGTTTCTGATATTGACGGAGCAAATCGTGTGCAAAAGTTTTTCCATATAACACTTCCTTTTTTAGCTCCTGCTTTAACGATAAATATTATCTTAAACACAATTTGGGGATTAAAAGCCTTCGATATAATTTTTGTTTTGACAAAAGGCGGCCCTGGACACTTTACTGAAGTTCTCAATGTCGCAGTTTTTCTGGGATTTTCTTCAGGCAGGTATGGGTTTGCAACCGCACTTGGAGTTGTGATCTTTCTCCTGACATCAGTTATAGCTTTTCTCATCCTGAAGATTATGAGTAAAAGGGAGGTGAACTTCCTATGAGAACCAGAAAAAAAACTACGATAATTACTGAAATATTTGTATGGATTCTCAGTCTAATCGTTATAATTCCTTTTGTTATGGTTGTTTTGAATTCATTAAAAGACAGACCGGGTGCCAATATGATGTTGCTGACGCTTCCCGAGAAGTTTTATTGGAGCAACTACCTGAAGGTTATTGAAGAGGGTGGGCTCATACGATCATTCCTAAACAGTCTTCTAATATCGGTATCCAGTGTCTTTTTGAGCGTGTTTTCCGCATCTGCCGTATCGTATGTTCTGGCCAGAAGATCAACAAAACAGTCAAAAAGAATTTATTACTATTTCTTAATTGGATTAGTGGCACCCTTGAATATGGTTACCGTTATAAAAACGCTCCAGTTATTTGGCTTAATAAATACATATCTGGGAATAAGTCTCCTTTATAGTGCATTACTGATTCCATTTAGTGTTTTTCTCTTTTACGGTTTCATAAACTCCGTACCCAGATCACTAGATGAATCAGCAGTTATTGATGGAGCTTCTCCCCTGATAGTTTTCACGAAAATTGTTTTTCCCCTGTTAAAACCGGTGACGGTAACGGTTACAGTTCTGAACTTTATGAATGCCTGGAATGATTTTCTTATTCCGCTCTATGTGCTTAACAGAACCTCCAAATGGCCGATGACTTTAGCAATCTATAACTTCTATGGCCGAAGAGTATCTGATTGGCATCTGGTTTTTGCGGATATTGTGCTTACTATCACACCTGTGGTGATAATCTATATTTTAGGACAAAAATATATTGTATCCGGAATGACAGCTGGTTCAGTTAAAGGATAAGTGCAGTGCTGTATTCGACAGCAAGAAACCTCTGTTTTCAGCATCAGCATCAGGATGTGCAGGAAAAAAGAACTACTATTCTCACAACTATGAGTAACTCTGAGAAATTAATAGTTATTCATTACCTCAGTTATGAGGATGGTACTGATTATCTGACCTGCCATGCAAAAATTATTAATAATGGAGAGCAGAAAGTTACTTTGGAACTTCTGTCCAGCTTTACTCTGGGTTTTATTAGTCCGTTTCAGAAAGAAGATGGAGCCGGGAAGTACAAAATACATCGGTTTAAAAGTTCCTGGAGCTCTGAAGGCAGACACCTCAGCGAAAGCGCTGAACAGCTGGAACTGGAGAGTTCCTGGTGCAATCATGCTGTTAAGTGTGAACGCTTTGGACAGTTAGGCTCGATACCTGTTAGACACTGGTTTCCTTTTTTGGGAGTTGAGGATGTTGAGAACGGGATCTCCTGGGGAGCTCATATGGAAGCACCCGGATCCTGGCAAATGGAAATTTACCGAAAGGATGATTTTATACACCTTTCTGGAGGTCAAGCAGATATAGAGTTTGGTCATTGGATGAAGATGCTCTCTCCAGGGGAGTCTTTCCAATCAAAAAAAGCTTTTATATCAACCGTAGCCGGGGGAGTTGACGAACTATGCAATTCTTTAATTGGACAGCAGACTCCGAAGGATGAGATAGGAATGGCTTCTGTCTTTAACGAATGGTGTACAAATTGGGGGAATCCATCAACGGTAAAACTTCTACCGCTATTAGAGAGGGTGCAGAGTATAGGATGCCGGTATTTTGTGATTGATGCCGGATGGTATGCTGATAATGGCGGGAGTTGGGAAATTACACAGGGTGATTGGAATATATCAAAAAAACTGTTTCCCAATGGGCTGGCGGATTTTTGTCAAACTATTCGTAATAAGGGTTTGATTCCCGGCCTTTGGTTTGAGCCGGAGGTAGTTGGAGAGCATGCGGAAATCAGGAATAAACACGAATGGCTTCTTCATCTGGATGGAAAACCCATTAAATCCGGAAGCAGGTTTTTCTTTGACTTTAGAAAGGCTGAGGTTAGAGACTATCTTGAATCAAAAATATTTAAATTGATTCGGGAGTGTGATATAGGCTACATAAAAATTGACTATAATGAAACAATTGGATTGGGGTGTGATGGAGATGAATCTCCTGGAGCGGGGCTAATGAAGCACCTGGAAGCAGTACAGTTATTTTACAAAAAGCTAAAAACTGAGTTTCCAGAACTGATTATTGAGAACTGTTCCTCCGGCGGACAGCGTCTGGAGCCCTCTTTTATCAATCTGACAGATATCTCCTCTTTTTCTGATGCTCATGAAACTCGCAGTATTCCAATTATAGCTGCCAATATACAGCGGCTGATCACTCCTTCAAAATCTCTGGTTTGGGCAGTCTGTCACCCTACAGACAATCCGATAAGTTTCTATTATAAGCTTGCCGCGACTTTTCTAGGGCGGATGTGTATTAGCGGTGAGATCGACCAACTTTCAAAAGAGTATTTAGCAGTTATTACGACAGCCGTTGATCTTCATAAAAGAGTTGCTTCTGTTATTCGTTTAGGGGAGAGTCGACGTTTTGGAGATGCCGGCCAGATTTATAATGACCCTCAGGGATGGCAAGCTGTAGTACGTAATTCTGGCAGCGTGGGAGGCTCTGAGGTTCTGGTTATCGTTCACTCATTCCGAAAAGCTCCCAATAAGATTGTGATTCCACTGCATGATGCTGAAAAACTTATACTTAAAGATAAACTGATACCAGAAGATATGAGTTTTAGAATTGATAAGAGATTTCTCTATATCAACAATATTACAGATTTTACTGGTGCAGTCTTTCTTTTGAGTAGAGAAATGTAGTAAACATGGAAAATGTGTTGATAGAATTACTCAGACAGCAGATTCCCGGTGTTATAGTTTAATAATCCATAAAAAAACAATTTGTCATCTTCAATCTTGACACGGTTTCTTGCCGTGATACAATGTTTCTTATGAACGAACAAACTATAGGATTAACAATAAGAAAAATCCGCCAGAAAGCAGGTTTAACCTTAACGGCACTTGCCAAAGAAGCCGATCTTACGAAAAGTACGCTCTCAAAAATCGAAAACGGACAGGTTTCTACGCCAATTTCGACCTTAATGCGGGTAGCAAAAGCTCTTGAAGTACCAATTGCTGATTTTTTTTATGAAGAGAAAAAAGAACCTCAGTACATAGTTACCAAAAAAGGTGAAGGCAGAATTGTGCAGCATGACGGCACAAAATTAGGCTATGCATATGAAGGCCTGGCCTTAGAGAAAAAAGACAAATTAGTTGAACCATTTCTCTTAACTATCAACCCTGGTGATCCTCCTGGTGATTTTCATCATGAGGGCCAGGAGTTTATCTATATGTTATCAGGCGTTATGGAATTTACTATTGGCACTGATGTCTTAAAACTTAAGGAAGGAGATTCCCTGTTTTTTGATTCAGCAATACTGCACAAAACGCAAAATTTAGGGAAAGTGCCGGCTAAATTCATTTGTGTCTTTATTCAAAAGAGTGGAAGACAAAAGAACAGAGAGGAAAATAGATGAGAATACTGGATTTAACAAACAAAGTGGCATTAGTAACAGGAGGCGGACAAGGCCTTGGGGCAGCAACCAGTAAAGCTTTGACGGAAGCAGGAGCAAGAGTAATTATTAATTATTTTGATGACGCAGAGGGAGTTAACAAACAGCGAGCTGAAGAGACAGCACGGGAGCTGGGTAGTTTGGCGGTTCCCATGAAAGCTGATGTGAGAAATATTGTTGAGACAGATGAAATGTTGAGCTCTATTGTTCATTCCTATGGAAAAATAGATATCGTCATAAATAATGCAGGTATTCTTCGTGATAAAACACTAAAAAAGATGTCTGCAGATGTGTGGCAGCAAGTAATTGATACCAATCTTACCGGGGTGTTTAATGTTTGCCGAAGTGCAGTAGAAAAACTCTCCGATGGCGGGAGAATCGTCAATCTCTCATCAATTTCAGGAATAATGGGATTTTTCGGCCAAAGTAATTATGCAGCGGCGAAAGCGGGCGTGATTGGTTTGACAAAAGTATTAAGTAAAGAGCTCGGAAGTAGAGGAATTACCGTTAATGCAGTCGCTCCCGGTGTTGTTCTCTCAGAGATGGGTAAATCAATTCCTGAAAGTGTTCGGGTTGAGATGCTTAAGAATATCCCGCTGAATAAATTTGGTGAGCCTGAAGATATAGCAAATACTATTCTTTTCTTATGTAGCGATCTGGCCAGGTATATAACGGGGCAGGTAATTCAGGTTAATGGTGGATGGATAGGTTGATGACGGTACAGGAAAAACTATGCAGTGCAGAAGAGGCCGCGGAATTAATTCAGGATAGACAAACAGTAGCTGCATCAGGATTTGTCGGTATCGGCGTTTGTGAAACATTGGCTTCAGCCCTGGAAAAAAGATTTTTAGAAAAAGGTGAGCCGCAGGATCTTACCCTGGTATATGGAGCCGGGCAGGGTGATGGAGCTGATCGTGGAGCTAACCACTTTGCACATAAAGGCTTATTAAAAAGAGTAATTGGTGGACATTGGGGTTTGGCGCAAAAACTTGGCAGGCTTGCCGTAGACGGAGATATTGAGGCATATAATTTCCCTCAGGGAGTAATATGTCAATTATTTCGGGATATTGCTGCTAAAAGGCCGGGAACCATAACCCATGTAGGTATCGGTACTTTTATTGATCCGGAAATATCCGGCGGAAAGCTGAATAACAAAACTACTGAAGAGCTGGTTCAATCCGTTGTGCTGGATGGACAAAGATGGCTTTGGTATAAATCATTTCCCATTCATATCGGGTTTATACGTGCAACGGCAGCAGATCCGCAGGGCAATCTTATCATGAATAGAGAGGCTGTTATTGGAGAAGTTCTGCAAATAGCTCAGGCAGTGCGTAACTCCGGGGGTCTTGTGATAGCTCAGGTTAATGAACTTCTTAATGAGCCCATTAATCCCCAGCAGGTGATAGTGCCGGGTATTTTGGTGGATAACATAGTTGTTGCTGGTATAGAAGAACACCAACAAACATTTGCCGAAACCTATAATCCCGGTTATTGTTCCGCTCTGCCGAATGATGTGTCAATTAATAATTCTATTGAACCTATGGAGAATAATGAAAGAAAAGTTATTTGTGCCAGAGCCTGCAGGGAAATACCTCAAAATGCAATTGTCAACCTTGGGATAGGGATGCCTGAAGGCATTGCACAGGTTGCTGCTGAAAGTGGGTTACTGGATAATTTTACCCTAACTGTAGAAAGTGGACCCATAGGCGGCATTCCCGCTGGTGGGTGGAGCTTTGGGGCGTCCCTTTACCCTCAGGCAGTGATTGATTCGCCGTCGCAGTTTGATTTTTATGACGGCGGGGGCCTGGATTTCTCTGCCCTCGGGGCTGCACAAATTGATGAGAAAGGTAACGTGAATGTTTCTAAATTTGGAAAGAAACTGGCAGGTGTAGGCGGTTTCGTGAATATATCACAAAATTCAAAAATATTGATTTTTTGTGGAACTTTCACCGTAGGCGGTCTTGAAGTGGAAGTTGCTGATGGAAAACTGAAGATAGTAAAAGAGGGTAAAATTCGCAAATTTGTAACTTCACTTGAGCAGGTATCTTTTAGTGCTGCACATGCTGTTCAAAACAAACAGAGAGTTCTCTATATTACCGAAAGGGCCGTTTTTACACTAACTGCTGAGGGTCTTGAACTAATAGAAGTCGCCCCCGGTATAGATATAGACTCTCAAATTTTTGAACTCATGGATTTTAAACCGATAGTGAAGAGTGTCAAATTGATGCCTCAATATTTGTTTCAGTAAGAAAAGGTGCCAGTTTGAAAAACTGCCCGCTACGTCTTCTAAAATCCAATTCCCGTTGAATCACAACATTCCCACTGGAATAACCTGGGAAGTTACAGTTATGGGCAATTGCTGAGGCGCCAGAGAAATAACACATCCGTACCAAATTCGTTTGTACAGATCCGGCAAGAGAATTATTCGACTATTGTCCCTTTCTGCCAGTACCTGTTCAGTAGGTAAAAACGACCTGTGAATCGGGTTTGATTCCAGTTCCCGGTGAGAAAAACCCAGAAGGTTAACTATTCCCACCCTACCAGCCAGTGACTCGGAAACACCACTCATGAGATGAAACTGTTGCGATCCTGTAAGCCAATACATACCGGATTTACAATCACTATCTGAAGCCGTCTTTATATGAGAAAGAAGCTGGGGAGCATACTGAATTTCATCTATAAAACTTGAGAGTGGAAGCGCTGGAGAAAAAGTACTGGATCATCCCTGGCCAAAGAACGGAGTGTTCCCGTCGATTTTCTCATAATATTTCAGGCCATCCCTATCGTACACTGCCAAGGTGCTGGTATACTGTGTTTATGGGAACCTACCGTTGAAAAATGCAGTATCCTGAAAACTGTCAGGGGTTTCCGGGGAGGGTTTGTAAATGATTAAAGACACAATTGATAAGATTGGCCGTTACAAAGGAGTAATACCCGGATGGGAGATGTTTTTCGATAGTTTCAAAATTGAGAGATTACTGGAGCTGGATGAAGGCCGTTATGATCTGGAGGATGGGCAGAGTTTTTTTATCATCACCCACTATCAGACAAAAAAATTCCAGGATACCCAGTTTGAGGTTCATAGGAAATTTATTGATATTCAAATCGTTCTGGAAGGGGTTGAGCTAATCTATGCTGCTCCGTTGTCCCGCACTGTTACCGATTCTCAAGGGTATGATGGGGAAAATGATATTCAATTCGGTGAAGCTTCAGTTCCGGATATACTTCTCCTGAAAGAGGGCGATTTTGTAGTTTTCTATCCTGAGGATGCTCATAACCCCGGCTGTTCATTGGGGAAATATCCGATCGGTGTTAAAAAAGCGATATTCAAGGTTCCAGTACCTGGTGTATGGTAGTCAAAAGATAAGTTTATCCATGTTTAGTTTGAACCGGAACAGTATCATGCTCTTTTTTGATCACTTTAATCGGACAGAAAAACAATTTGACATTCTTTTTTGAATGATGGATAGTGATGGGCATGATACCTAATGAGATTTCCAATAATAAATACAAAGGCATTATCTTCGATTTCAACGGCACTATGTTTTGGGATAATGAGTTTCATATTCGTGCATGGGTAGAGTTTTCTATCCGGCATGGGTGTAAAATGACAAGAGAAGATTATCTCACAGATTTTATCGGGAAAACCTCTGCTAAATCTTTGGAAATACTGCTGGGAATCGAGATAGATGACGTTAAGCTGGATGAGCTGCATGAAGAGAAAGAGGCTATCTATCGACGGATGTGCCTCGAAGATACGATGAATTTTGTACTGGCTCCCGGCCTCATCCCAATTTTAGATGAACTTGCTGCCAGATCTGTCCCGAGAGCAATTGCAACAGCATCAGCACTCCCTAATGTAGAATTTTTCATTGAACAATTTCAACTTGAACGCTGGTTCGACACAAATCATATTGTATATGATGACGGCCATATCGCTAACAAACCAGCTCCTGACATCTACCTTCTTGCCGCAGAACGACTGGGTTTTGCACCGCAGGATTTAATAATAGTTGAAGATTCTGCAACCGGTGCAGAAGCAGCACATAAAGCAGGCGCCGGCTGCATTGTACTCACTGGAGAGGATTTATCACTTCAGGATGAGTGGATTGGCAGGTATCCTGTTTGCCGGCGTATTCCAAACTTTCATGAAATGGAAATTGATGTGTTTGCAGAGTCTGATATCAAGAAATAATCTCTCCTTTTTACAGAAAATATAAAACTTAACTAGTAGTCTGTAACATCTAAAAGTTCTCTTTCATGATGGGGTATAATCGCTTAAGTTTTATTCTTGCATTTTTTGTGGTAAATTGCCAATCAACCCCACATTGTTTTGCATTACGACTTTTATACCAAGAAGTTAATTCTGTCTTGAGATTCTCAAGGCAGGAAATTCTTCTTGTAGCTAGGCACTGCCTGCCCATTGCGGATAGTTCAACTTCTGCGATATTTAACCAGCTCCCATGCTTAGGCGTATAATGGATTTCTAATCGTTGTGCTAATTTAAAGGCCAGTTTTGGTTCAAACGCTTCATATAATGATGAAATATGGTGAGTATTCAAATTATCCATTACCAGTACTACTTTATGAGCATTTGGATATTGGTCAATTAACAGCCACTGTATTTGCCGGGCCCAATCAATCTTTGTTCTCTGTTCCTGTGCATCAGCATATCGCCAACCGCCAAGCGGTTCGGTAAACAGAAAGATACTGCAGGTCCCTTTACGGAT
>JABMQR010000278.1 GCA_013202335.1 Bacteroidota bacterium | reverse complement strand
TTCATTCCTGCCGGGGTACCTGTTGCCTGACAAAAATCTTCCTGCGGGATTCTGACTATCCAATCCCCGTTTGGAGATAATCTCCTGTCAAATCGCTTTACAATTAAAGTTTTAACCGTGCCAAACTGTGCCATCTGACAATCAGCCGTTTCCACCCCATAATGCTTCATAAGCTGTAGACATAACCACTCATTTTCCACAGATGTTGACATATCTGTAAAACCAACATCTCCAAGGGGCAACTTGAAAATATGCGTGGAGGGGGTTGTCCCTAATGGTTTAGCCCAGTTGTTTTCATGATAAAGAAATGCATTTTTTTCCTGTGCGCCGGCAATTGAAATCCTGAAATCATCTGCATTGCCGGTTCTAAACCGGTCGGAAGAGGTTGTTCTTATCAGCAGTTGTTCAACATCGTCATTGCTTAGCTGCTCATAGTTAATGGTTCTTACCGTTTCCGGTTCATATCCTTCCGGCAATATCTGAAGGGCTCCTGCACAGTCTCTGCCAATTTCAGACAGTAAATCAAAAGCCTGCTGGCTGGCTATACCAAACCTTCTTTGAATACGCTGTCGAATAATATCACTGTCAGGTAACAGATTATCAAAGTAATATTCCACCTTTGATCCTCGATGAGAAATATCAGCCGGCTGTAACGGTAAAGACAGAGAAATGGGGCGTGAACCCGGCGAATCCAGCCAGTTTTGATCATAATAGAGCTGATGTTCCCCAGCAGATGTTACCGTCCATCTTCCAACGTAGGCACCATTCATCCACAAATTAAGTGTTCGAGTACATGACTTCCTTCCCATCTCACCACTCCAAATCGTTCAATTGAGGGTTCTCATCTTTTTTGGGTGTAAGAATTATTTTCATTCCCAATGAAGAAAGCAACTTGAACATGCTTTCAATGCTGGAAGTCGTGGTATTATTTTCTAAGTTTGATATTGTCTTTGGCAACAACCCTACTTGAGCAGCTGCACTCTTTTGACTTATTCGCAGATTCTTTCGCTGGCTGCGAAAAGCAGCTCCTAATTGTTCCGGTGTTTGAATATAGTAATCCATAATTACCCCTACACATTCACATTGTTTTACACCCCATAGGGTATATATTCAAACTATACCTTATAGGGTACAACTTGTCAATATACCCTATAAGGTATATCTATTTTTTCCTTCCACAAATTTTTCATAAACATCCCCATTATAGGGATAAAAACCAACCACCCCAAAATTAAGGCAGGTCCCTTTCCCCAAACTGGCTCAACCAGTCTTAAAACGACAAACATAGGTACCATCGATAGTGTTAGTTTCGGAATTTGTCGACAATTTGTTCTCATACTCAGTCTGCCTTCATACGCACCAAATACACCAACCATTGGGAATAGTGTCATAAATCCCTGCAGACTCTGTTTAAGTACTATAATTACAAACACAATGCTTAATGTGAGAGGTGCTTTAATAATTACCGGCATTGTTGTACGCATTCCAGATTCAGATGGTGCTTTTTGAACCGCAAGAATCACACCGGATAAAACCATTAACAATGCACAGAATGACCAAAATAAAGCTTCCGATTGGGGGAGGTATGCAGCAATTACACTTCCAAAAAGAGTGTAAAGTACAGCAGAAATAACAATAGACAGAATTATTTGAATAGATAATTTTCTATGGAGTATTCTCACCAAATGTGTAAACCCTAAAAGGAGAAGAAGCCCGAAAACATGTGTAACGTTCACCAGCTGACCGAGGGATAGGTAGGATATAGTAAAAGGTAACGGAAACGTTAGAATCAAAGCCTTCAAACGGGGATCATAGACATAGGCCATGATAACTACCATAGTAGGGACAATTATCATTAAGAGAATATCCCAAAGGGTAAAACTCATCTTCTTTCTCTATCAGTGATCCAGCTCTGATATTCCCGATACTGCTGGTAGTCCGGCTGAACTCTCCATTCCACCTGCACCCAGGACTCCTGCGCGGATTTAATATCATCAAACCACCGACAACCAAGAGCCGCAATCATAGCCGCACCAAATGTTCCCAGCTCTTTTTCTTTGCAGGAAACAACTTCAGTAAAGAACATATCGGCCTTAACCTGCAGTAAATCCACACTTCTATTTGCACCGCCGGTAGCAACAATCCTCCGGACTTCCTGTCCTCCGGAGACCGCCTGAGAAAGTTTTCTTATACGATTGGCAATATTTTCCGTTATTGCCCGGATATAATCCCCTTTTTCATGTGTTTCCAACCCTGATCCGCCGACAAAACGATCGAGCATTTCCGAATCATTCATCACATCAAGATACTGTAATCCTGAAGATCCGGGAGTACTGCTTTGTACCAGAGCCAGCATTTCATCAATTGAGAGTTTGGGAAAATATCTTTCGTGGTAATCTTCAATTACCTCCGCCCCAGGGTCATGGAAAGAGAGATAGGAGTACTCGCCCTTTCGTATCGGGGAACCTATTGATACCGCTGGTTGAGGAGAATAACCCGGCTGAAAAGCAATACATGCCAATACTGTACCGGTAGATTCACTAACCTCCGCAACTGTTCCTAACCCGGCACCAATTGCGGCCACCACATGATCGAGCCCTCCGGCAAAAACCGGGATTCCTACGTCCAATCCTAATCTTTGCGAACCACCTGAAATAGTTGATCCGCAAAATTCGCCCATGGAGAGAACTTCAGCAAATATTTCCGGATTCAGACCCAGAGATACTAAACCCTCTTTCCAGAAGCAGCCTTTTAAAACATCCAGACAGCCAAGTAGAGCAGAGGTACCAGTATCGGTGACGCGGGCACCTGTTAAACCATAGATAAAATAGTCTGATATTGTCAAAAAATGATGGACCTTTTCCCACATTTCAGGCTGCTGTTTCTGCAGCCAAAGGAGTTTAGCCAGAGCAAAACCGTTTCCGGTGTAACCCTGACCAGTAATCCTGAGATACTCCTGATTATTCCAGTAGGCTGCCATTTTCGGATCGATAGCATCAGTATATTCAGTGGGCCAAACCACTATATCGTTCAGCGGCTGCTTACTCTCATCAAGAAGAATGAATGAGTTGGCTTGGGAGCCATATGAAATTCCGCATATTTCAGAAGAGGCTATACTTGCATTACCAAGAGCTATACTGGTGCACTCTTTCAGCGCATCCCAGAAATCTGCAGGCGTAATGGTAACGATCGTGCCATCAACTCTCTTTGGAGTCCGTACACGACCAAGTCCGAGAACTTTTCCTGTTTCATCTACAACTGCTGCTTTAAAATAACTGGTTCCAAGATCATAACCAAGAACATATTTCACAGAAGACTCCTTGCTGAAATTGTTAGTTATAAGTGAGAAGTTTTTGATATCATCTATATCTTTATCTAATAGAGAATTAAACATATGTAATCAAAAACTTCAAAAGTCAATTTCATAATTCTTCTAATTATGAAATTGACTCAAGTACCTTTTCTGTTCCTCTAACAAGCATATTTCCAGCCTCTGGAGTAAACAAAGAGTTAGAGGCCTCATAACCACCCTCTTCAGCAGCCTCAGGAGTTACGATATATCCCTGAAACTCACCATTGGCCATTGTAATCACAAAAGTATTCTCAAACTGCTTCTTAATCGCAAGTCCATACTCAACAAAAATCTCACCGGACCAACCGATAAATTTCCAGGGGCCAACAACCAGCAGCTGAATCTCTGCAGGAAGAGACAAGTCATAATATTTATCAAGTTCACCATTCTCTGATAATTCAGAGAGAGTCACTGTCTCCTCAGCTCCAAAAATATCACACTCAAGTGTACGAATTTCAGGATGCGGAGCATTTGCTTCAACCATCTGATCCATCTTTACCAGAAGCTTATTCAATTTTTTCTCAGCCTCTTCGGCTGTAGGGAATGTCTTTCTTTCCAAATCAGGAACAAACAAATTTTCCGCAGCAAATGTTGGATTCTCGGGAAAGACTACTGATGCTGCAGCTTTTTCAACCGCTTTGCCCAAAATAGCACCCAACCTTTCTGCTTCAGCAAAGGTAGTCGCCGTAACGACATGCCTGGGGCTCTGATTACCGCAGGGACCGCTATGATAGAGCATTACACAATCTTCACCCATAACATTCTTTTTCAGGTATTGTTTTGCCAATCCGGGAAAATCACCGCTTAATAAGGTAGAGTCTTCATGCAGAACGGTCGGATGCATTGTTCCAACCATCATACAGGCGATGTATTTGCTTCTATCTTTATCCATTACCGCAAGAACCGGTACTTCATGATCAGAGGGACCCGCAGGATCACGTCTGTTTGTCCCGATTCCTGTGCTGTCGGCTTTAGTCATTCCCAATACTGCCTCATCAGCATTATTGTATGCAGATACGGCAACTGAAATAATTTTCTCTTTTGAAAAAGCAAGGTAATCGACATCAGCTTTTGGAACGATTGGATCGTTAAGACTGCTGGCATAATTTGTCATAATCGGTCCTGAGTGAGTATGCGTTGCAGTAACCATGATATTTCTTTTAGGAATTCCGGTTTTTTGTGAAATTTCATTGCGGATTTCCGCAGACATCTGTTTATCAACAAATATCAGGTCATTGGAGATGAACATGATCTGTGTGTTTCCATCATCCAAATAGAGTGCTGCTGAGTAGAGTTCATCATACACTCCGGTACTATAACGCTCAACATGCGGGTATCCAAAAAGAAACTGACTTGTCTCCGGAGTTACTACTATCTCACTTGCGCCTGCTTTAATCATAACTATCCTCTTTTAAAAAAAGGATGATCCGGGAATGTATCCCAAATCATCCCTATATAATTTATTAAACTAAAATTTCTTCCACTGAACCCTTTTTATAGGAATTCAGTGCTGCGGTGAACAGTGCATGACTGTTTCCGGCCTCTTCAGGTGTAACACACCCGGCAAATTTTTTCTTTGGTTCGCCATGAACCATTTCATACATAAATGCAGCCCACATCTGTAAAATAGTATCGGAAAACCCGGTCTCGAATATACCACCGGTTATGGATTTAAAAGCTGTTTCGTGCCCCATGTCTTCCCGGCACCAAGCCTGTTCACCACCATTATAACGCATAAATTCAAGTGAATTGATGTTTTTTGTGGTAAATTTTGCAGACCCTTTCATACCTTTAATCGTTATATACCAGGTGTTTTTCTCTCCAGGTGCCATTCTTTGTGTTTTTAAGGTAAGCGGAAACGAATTTCCGGCTGCATCTTCAGACTCACAAAGAAGCACTGCATTATCCCATGTTTCACATACGGCCATTCCGCCTTTTCCGTTAGGCCGTTCAGGAACAAGATTGCTTAATACCGCTCTGACACTCTTGGGCATCCAGCCTGCTCTAAAAGGAACATGGCATACGTGAATCCCAAGATCTCCCATACAGCCATACTCACCGTTAGCTTTTATAATACGTTTCCAGTTAATGTTTTTATTGACATCCATATCACTTGAGTGCAGAAATCCCGCCTCAACTTCAATTATACGTCCAAACTCATCAGCTTCAATCATATCACAAAGCCGCTGCATGGCAGGAGCAAAGGGAAATTCAGAAGAACAACGTACAAACACATCCGGATTCTGTTTAATAGCTTCATTTATTGCCGTATTTGCTGCTAAATCAATACCAAACGGCTTCTCACCGAGAAAGTGCTTACCTGCTTCAATTATATCAATATAGAAACGTTCGTGCAAAAAGTGAGGAACAGCACAATAGACAGCTTCAACCTCAGGATTAGCCAGAAGTTCTTTATAATCTTCGGTAACCTGTGTTACTGTACCTAAGCCGTCTTTATACCAGGCCTCTTCTTCAGGAGTTATAGGGGTGCCGCATATTGCAACAATTTCCGGTTTTACATCCATATCAGCAAGATGGGGCCAACGCATTGCCGCGCTGGCAAATTCTCTACCCATCAATCCAATACCAATTATTCCAAATTTAATCGTTCTCATAATTAATACCCGAATTCCTTCTCAACTTCAGTAATAGACTCTTCAATCATCTGCAGACCCATCTCGGCATACTTTTCATCCATAATAATAGGAGGAGACATGCGGAGAATATGTCCGGCAGGAATCCACGCCAGGCCTTTCTGGAAGGCTTTCTGGTATACCAGTTTACCAGCCTCTTCAAAGGGTTCTTTTGTAGCTTTGTCTTTTACTAACTCGATTCCAAGAAGCATTCCCTTACCCTTAACATCACCGATAATTGGGTGATTTTCTTTCATTTCATTCATTCGTTTCATGAAATAGTTACCAACACGGGTTGCATTGTTAAGGAGATCTTCTTCTTCAATAACTTCAATCGAAGCTAACGCAGCAGCACAAGCCATCGGGTTTCCACCGTAGCTGGAAGAAGCTGAAATTTTATCAAGAGCACCGGCATTCTCTTCACTTACTACCATTGCCGTTACGGGAAATCCGTTTCCAAATGATTTACCAAAGGTTACGATATCAGGTACAACGTCCCAATGGTTCATAGTCAGCCATTCTCCGGTACGTCCCATTCCAGCAAGCACTTCATCATCCATCAGGAGAATTTCATGTTTGTCACAAAGTACCCGTAATTTCGGGAAAAAGTCATCGGGTGGAAAGATTGATCCGCCCCATCCCTGAACAGGTTCAAGAACAAATGCCGCAATATTTCCAACTGTCGCTTCCTGGATAAATTCTTCATAAAACTCAATATAACGATCAGTGTCGATAGTTCCGTCCGGTTTTGAAAAAGTAGGTCTATATGGATTTGGTCTGGGAACCATATAGAATCCGGGAGCCCTTGTGGGACCATAACTCAGCACATCACCCCGTACCATCTGCGCACAGCTGACTGCACCCATTGTTTTTCCGTGGAAATCACGAAAGCAGGAGATAAATTCATGTTTACCTGATATTGCACGGGCTGCTCTTAGACCAGCTTCAACTGCAGCGGTTCCGTCACTATAGAGCTGAATGGCATTAAGCTTTGCAGGAAGAACATCTGCCATTTTTTCCATTAATTTCTCTTTTACCGGTGTGGTAAAATCGTGTGCATTCATCAATCTTTTAGCCCAATAAGCTATTGCATCGGAAATTTTCGGATGACAGTGACCAAGAGAAGTTACATAAATACCTGATGAGAAATCGAGATACTTGTTCCCGTCAACATCAGTCAGTGTAATTCCATAGCCTTCATCAAAACAGACCGGAAATAATTTTACCTGGCCGCTGAGACCATGCATGTATTTCGATGTTCTTTCGTGCATTGCCTTTGATTTCGGTCCCGGTAAATTCGTTACTAAATGCGGAATACCTTCCGCGTTCTCTTTCCACCAATCTTTACCCATACTAGTTCCTCCATAATGTTATGCATGTGAAATTATTTCCACACCTTTTTCTTTATACAGCCCAATAAGCTGACTATTTACTTTTGAGTCAGTTATCAGGGTATTAATAAGTGAGATGGGAGCAAAACGAAAATAGGAATCTTTCTCTATCTTTGAAGAATCGCACAATAGATACACCTTTTCCGCATTCTCAGCCATCGTTTTTGTAACCATTCCCTCTTTCTCATCAAATGAGCTGAGGCCGTTTGACAGGGAGACCCCGTCCATACCTATAAAGGCTTTATCAGCCCTGAATTCTGAAATTATTTTCTCTGCTATACGCCCGTAAGAAGCCTGTCGATCGCTGTCGATATCTCCGCCGACAAAACTTAACCGTATCTGAGGATCGTTAAGCAGTTCAGAGACTACCGGTAAGGAGTTTGTAATAACACGAATCCGTTTGTTTTTAATAAAATGAGCCAGTCTAAACAGAGTTGTTCCGCAATCTATAAATATAATATCCCCATCGTCGATAAACTGTGATGCTGTCCTGCAGATTGCCTCTTTCTGGTCACTGTTTCGCTCAACCCGTCGATTAAAGCTGAAAAGGGTATCTACCGCTTCGGTTTTTACTGCTCCGCCATATTTCCGAATAAGAAATCCCTGCCGCTCCAACTCTGTCAAATCACGTCGTACCGTCATTTCTGAAGTTTGAAACAACTTCACCAGCTCCTGAAGGTTTACCCTGCCTGTTCGCTCAAGTTCTTCGAGAATATGTTTTTTTCTGAATTCCTGATCCATTTTCCTCAACCTGTATACAGTATTATGATAAGATAATAGAAAATTGCTCCAAGGATGTTGTTTCTTTGTTAAACCTAACATAAACTAACATTTGTGATTTAGCAAGGGGTTTATATGAAAAAAAAGATACTTGTTCAGTTTGGTGCCGGTAATATTGGAAGATCCTTCATCGGGCGTGTATTCGGCACAAATGGTTATGAAGCCGTATTTGTTGATATCAACAATGCCGTCATTGATACGCTTAACAAAGAGGGAAAATATACCGTAGTAATTAAAAAAAATAGTGTTCCGGATAGGCTTATTGAAGTGCCCAACGCCAGGGGTGTTCACAGTCAAAATCTTGAAGAAGTAATAAATTTGGTTAAAAAGGCTGATATAATAGCTACTTCTGTAGGTAAAAATGTTCTCCCTATTATTGCATCCACCATAGCAGCCGGTTTAATAGAGCGATTGAAAGCATATCCCGGAAAACCGATTAATATTATACTTGCTGAAAACCTGCATAACGGTGCTGAGTTTTTTAAAAACGCTTTAAACCCGCATCTACCGGGAGATTTTCCACTGGAAACATATGTCGGAGTTATTGAGACGAGTATCGGGAAAATGGTACCGATAATGCCGCTGGAAGTTGTTAAAGAAAATCCTACTATTGTCTATTCAGAAGAGTATAATAACTTAATTTTGGATAAAAAAGCATTCATCGGAGATATTCCGGACATTCCAGAGATAAAAGCAGTAGATTCTATCGCAGCGTATGTAGACAGAAAGCTCTGCATCCACAACCTGGGTCATGCTGCCGTATCATACTTCGGGAATGAAGCAATGCCGAATGCAGTCTATCTATATGAGGTGCTGGCAGATAAGAAAATCTTTAATCACGTTCAGGCAGCAATGATGCAGTCAGCTGCAACTCTATTGAAAGAGTACCCCGGAGTCTTCACAAATGCTTCATTACAGGAGCACATAGAGGATCTTTTAGAACGATTTATGAACAAAGCTCTTGGTGACACGATATTCAGGGTGGGTCGGGATCTCCCTAGAAAGCTCTATAGAGACGATCGCGTATTGGGTGCAGCTAAACTATGCATAAGACACGAACTCCCTTATGATGCAATTATTGATGTGTTCCATGCAGGACTGCGCTTCCAGGCAAAAGACGAGTCGGGATTATTATTTCCTGAAGATGAGCGGCTGCTTGAAGCCGTGGCCGAAAAGGGACGGGAATGGGTACTGCTGAATATATGTAAACTAAACCCCGAAGATCCGGCAGATAATGTATTAATTAAAGAAATTAAAAAATTGCAGTAATCCGAGGCAATTTCAAAAATCAAAAAACCAAATCAAAGATTTGGATCATGGAATAAAATGTTACACATTTTATTCTTAAAAGTTTCGTTATTAACGAAACTTCGTTTTAAAGGAAAGTAGCCTGATTCAAATCTTAGATTTGCATATGAAGTTTTCTGATGAATGATTTAACTTGTTATGTATAATGTAATTACATAACTTCAGAAAACTTCACAAATCGAAGTATGCTATGCATACTTTTAAGAATAAGATGCTTTGCATCTTATTCCGAGGTAGCTGATCCAAATCAAAGATTTGGATTTATCAAAAATAGGTATTTTTGAAAGCGCCTCATCCTTGTGATAATTAAACAGCCCGGGATGGGTCCCGGGCTGAAAACATCAAGGCAAAAAGATCAGAATCTTAAGGGTAACTCAATGATCAAAACTAACAATTTGTAAAAACTTACGTATTCCCGTTTCCGGGAACTATATGTTAAAACTCATCTTTATTAATAGCTAAATTATTAGATTATCCTTTCACCTGAACTTATAGTAACCTGCAATCCAATTATTCGAAATTCCTACTATTAGGTATTTTTTCATACTGATTTATAGGTATAGCAAAATAATCTAAGAAAGAAAATCTCAGTCAACAAACCCATCAAGTAAACCCTGCGGTAGCGGCGAAGGTCTTTCACAAGTGCTTTCAAGTTCTACATGCTTACCGCTTATCGAAGATTTTTCAAAGGCATGCATTACTTCCAGTACATGGTACGCAAGTTTTCCGCTGCATCTATGCTCCCGGTCCTGCTCGATGGAAGCAGCTAAATCCGATACCGAAATTCCGCGGGAATTATCGCTGTAATTATGTGTCAGGCTGATATTATTCCATTCTCCTGAATTTGGAGTAAATAATTGAGGTGTCCCGCCAAAAGTATTTGGATCCGGTACTTTCAGGCTCCCAAGCGTACCATACAGCTCAATTGGACTATGCCCGTGCGCACAGACATCAAAACTCATAACCACTGTTACAGAAGTTCCGCTATGAAACTCAAGAACCCCGGATACATGTGTCGGTGTTTCTACCGGTATACGTGTCCCCCGAATACCTTCATCACCTGCAATCCTTTCAGAAAAACCTGTCGTAGTAATGCCTGCAATTCGTCTTACCGGTCCCAGAAGATACACCAGTGCGGTGATATAATAGGGTCCCACATCAAACATTGGGCCGGCTCCCTTCTGATAGAAGAAAAATGGATTTGGATGCCAGCTTTCCGGCCCCTTACTCATCATAAACGCTGTCCCGCTAATCGGGTTCCCAATCCAGTTATCATCAATCAGTTTGCGGCAGGTCTGCAATCCCGCACCCAAAAAGGTATCAGGAGCACAACTTACTCTAAGCCCCTGCTCTTCTGCTGCCTGCAGGATTTTCTCGCCGTCTTCCAGTACTACTGCAAGCGGCTTTTCCGAATGCACATGTTTTCCGGCCGCCAGAATCTGCAAAGAGACTTCTGCGTGTACCGCCGGCACAGTCAGGTTAACTACAATATCAACATCCGGTTTGGCCAGAAGTTCTTCAACAGACATTGCCTGAGTATCATTCTCCTCAGCCTTCAATTCAGCAGCAGACATATTAATATCTGCGCAGCCTGCAAGTTCTAGATTCCTGAACCGTTTTATTCCGTTAAAATATGCCTGGCTGATATTACCGCATCCAATAATTCCAACTTTCATCATTTTCTCCCCATTCCGAGCCTGTTCTCAATCAAATATGTATAACTTTCTTCCACAGCAGATACCATTTCACCATTATAATTATCTAATTCTACCACAAGCCACTGAAGTACTGCAGAGTTCGCAGCGGCAATAACAGCAGGCACATCCATTTTGCCACGCCCAAGAGGAAGCTGCAGTTCCTCTTTCACCAAAGGTCCATCTTTTATATGGAGAAGCGGAGCTCTGTCGGCATACTCTTTGACAATCGCAACCGGATCCACTTTACCGAAATTCGCAGCCCAATAGGTATCAATCTCAAATTGAACCCCTGAACAAAGATTAGCCAGATGACGAAATGCAAGATCCCTTTCAATTTCCTCAAACTCCCACCAATGATTGTGTAAAAACAGTGTAAGGCCTGCACCAGACAATGTTTCATACATACTGTTTACCATATCGGCCGTTTTTTGTATTGCACCCATAGTTGAAAAGGCCTCAGGGCCAAAACCGCTGGATACCAGGTTAGTTCCAAGATCTCCCGCAGTATCTATTACTTCCTGCAGATTATCCGGTGAAGCCCATGGTCCATGACTTGAGGATACAGTCATGCCAAGATCGTTTACCAATGCACGAAATTCCCGCGGAGTCATACCGTACAAACCTGCCGGCTCCACCCCTTTAAATCCTATGCCAGCAACCTGTTCCAGAACTTTTCTAAAATCCTTTTGTGAATCCTCGCGAAGCGTGTATAATTGTAGTGATATTGGTTTCATAAGTAACTCCTTGACTTATTCTATGTTATATTCGATTATAACAGTACTTTTTTTATTATTGATTGATATTTTCTCTATTCTGCTGATTATTTATATACAGTGAGGAAAAGGTGAAACTTGAGCATATCAGCTGGTATCAGGCACCTCCGCAGAAAGTCACCCCACGTATTATTCCGGATGGACACCAACTTGTTGAAGTGATTATCGGCGGCGAGGTAAGGTTCGAGGCTGAAGGAGTTGACCTATACCGGCCATGCGGTTCTGTTTTTTGGCACATTCCCGGAGAAAAGACAGTTTTTCGAAACAACATTGAAAATACGTACAGTTGTATCACCTTCCTCTTTCAAACAGAAAATGCTGATTCCAGACCAGTCCCGCACTTCACCTTCTGGGATGAACCTTCCGAAGTTGTCCACTTCTGCCGGGACTGCCTCAGGCTGTATAATACAGATGGTATTTCGCTGGAATGGCTTGGCGACTACTGCCACTCTTACCTTCGATGGAAAGCTTATTTATACCAGCCGCAGGTTAGGGATTTGCAAATACCAGCCCAACTTAAAAGTGTTCGGGCTTATCTGGAACGGGCTGAACTTGCAGAAGTAACTGTGGAGACATTGGCTGAAAATGCAGAAATAAGTGTCCCGTATCTGCATCAGCTTTTTATGAAACATATGGGAATTCCACCCTATCAGCATGTACTGGATTTAAAGATGCAGAAAGCTAAGTTACTGCTGGCTTCTACCGGAAAGCTGGTTAAAGCTATTGGGTTCACCTGCGGTTTCGGCAGCCCGGAGAGTTTTTCCAGATCTTTTAAACAACATACGGGAATGACACCGGGAGAGTACCGGCAAAAACGTGGTCCCTTTTCCCGTCTTCAGTAATCATCATATTACAAAACCGGTTCTTCCCTTATCGGATAGATCTGCTCCAGTGCATACGCACACGCCAGCAGCTTCCTTTCCGAGAATGGTTTCCCAATAAATGTTGTCCCTACGGGAAGTCCCTGTACATATCCTGCCGGGATTGTAACCGATGGATACCCGGAAACTGCAGCTGGACTGGAATTCCCTCCGGTATACCGATCACCATTCACATGATCAATTTTCCAGGCGGGTCCATTTGACGGCACCACAAGTGCATCCAAATCATGTTCATTGAACACTTCCTGCAGCCCCTGCTCACCGGCTTTCATTCGACAAGTTTGTATAGCTGAAAGATACTCTTCTTCTTGTAACGTACCCTTCTCCTGTGCTTGTACTAATAGTTCCTGTCCAAAATGCGGCATTACTTTTTCAGAATGTTCACTGTTAAAAGAGATTAATTCTTCCAGTGAGTGAATGTTGATTGTATCTCCACGCTCTTTTAAGTAACTGTTCAGGTAGTGTTTAAATTCATAGAGAAGAACTATCAGTTCAGCTGAATCATACGAATCAACTTCCGGGATTGTACTATTTTCAACAATTTCGGCTCCTGCTTTTTCCATCATCCTGATATGTTGCTCAAACACAATATCAACGCGCGGGTCAAAGCCGCAAAGATGTCTGGGAACCCCGATTCTTCTGCCTTGCAGCCCTGTAACCTTAAGATCACGAGTTAACGACTCCTGTAGTATCTTCCCACCATTCGCGACTTTAATAAACCGATCGGTCATACTATCTTGTGAATCATAACCGGATAATACATCCAATAAAATTGCCGCATCCGCAACATGTATGGCCATAGGACCGGCAGTATCCTGCGAAAAAGCAATTGGAATTATTCCTGATCTGCTCACCCGTCCCATAGTCGGCTTAATTCCGACAATTGAATTCATAGAAGCGGGGCAAATAATTGAACCGTCAGTCTCAGTCCCCACTGCAAGAGGAACCATCCCGGCTGCAACAGAAACAGCTGAACCAGAACTGGAACCACAGGGGCTTCTGGTTGGATCATAAGGATTTCGGCATTGTCTGCCTCGACTGCTCCACCCGCTGGAGGATTTAGTTGATCGGAAGTTTGCCCACTCACTAAGATTCGCCTTTGCAACTAGTACAGCACCCGCAGTCTTTTCACAATATGAGCATCGTGCGCCGCAGGTTTTCCAAACAGAGCCAGAGAACCAGCAGTAGTCTGCATAGCATCAGCGGTATTTATGTTATCTTTTAACACAACAGGAATTCCATGCAGCAGGCTTCGGGGACCCTTCTCTTCCCTTTCTATATCAAGTTGGGCAGCTATATGGAGGGTGTCAGGATTTTCTTCAATAATTGCATGAAGTTCCGGACCCTGTTCATTCAACCTGGCCATCCTGCCCAACGTCTCCTGACAAAGTTCTTTGGATGAGAATGCACCGTTTCCCATCATCTCCTGTAAATCTATAACCGATAATCCGTTCATAGAAACACCCCATTCTTTTAAAAAAAAACGAAAAAAAACCGCTCTCCTAATGGAGAAGCGGTAACCCCCTTTTGCTTCCTGGGATTTCCACCCACAGGGAACAAAACATCGCAATTCCGGCCTCTGCAATTACGACTGTCAAAAAAAACGATCGAACATGCTCTTGTGAACTATCCGGTCGCTAAGTCATTATACACCATATATCTCATAAGCAAAGAAAAATATTTCTTTTTTGTAACCCTACCATTTCTGTATGGTATACTTTTATGTATAGTTCTTTCTGTTCATCGTTATTATTACTCAACAGGAGGTTTCCCATGAAACGATGTTCCATTATTTTCCATAGTGTTTGCGGTAATAATTATATTCTGGCATCAGCATTCAAAGATGCTTTAGACGAAAAAGGGTTTGACACCCGACTGTACAATGTGAAGGACGAAGATCTTCATATCTGGTCGAACGATCTTGAAGCAGCTAATGATTTCTATGAAGAGGTCAAAGAACTCCCAACAGCGAATTATGAAACTCTGCTAAAAAGTGATCTTATTATTTTGGGAAGCCCAACTTATTTCGGAAATGTATCTGCTGAAATGAAACGTTTTATGGATGAATCGTCGATTTATTTCCATGACAGCAGCCTTTCAGGAAAGTTTTTTGGGTGTTTCACCAGTTGTTCCCAAATTGAAGGTGGTGGAGAATTATGTCTTCAGTCCATGGTGCACTATGCACAACGAATGGGGATGATTCATATTCCACTTGGAATGCAGGTCCAGCATATTGAACCATACCAGCCGGCATGTGGAATAATGCATCATTCCGGACCCAAGAGTTCTATCAGACCCTCCACCCAACTGGGTGAAGCAATAAATTTTTATGCCCAACTGCTTCAAAAATATGTTTTACGGTAGCTGTTCAATGAGTACATTGATTTGGAGTTTTTAAACTTTAGTGATAAAGTTTGAAAACTCCTGATGAATTGTTTTATAAAATTGGTATTTACAGATCTCACGAATTACACTGTTCGGTTGAATATATTTTTTACCCAGCCCAGGAATCGTCTGAACAGCGGTAATCCATATTGTTCAGCAAAATCTTTTGATGCATCAGCAGGATGAACTTCCTGCCCGGTCTGTCCTTTCAACCGGTTCCAATGCTTTACAATCCACATATATAAATCACCGTTGGTTCGACCAGGAAATTTTGAAAGCAGTTTCTGCGTTTTAACAGCCTCTACAATGGGATAATAGACATTTTTATACCAGGATTGTGCTGCTTCCTCAAAGGTGATTTCTTTCATTTTCCCCAAATTTATATAATATTTATGCACATTAATGTGATGAAGCATTTCGGTATACCGCCCGGGTGCAGTAAAAGAGATAGAATCCATATCCAGTATACTTTCAATAGTAGTCGATTTTATAACCCGTTTTCTCTCATACGCAACAACCTTTTCTCGCAGCTGCCGGTCGGTCATTCCCGGCTCAAGATTAATCTCTGCATCCAATTCAACGATATCTGCATCAATAAACTCAACTTTTAATGTTTTTGCAACAGAGACCCGGTGATTCCCATCCCGAACAAAATACGCATCCCCAATTTTATAAACACTGATAGCAGGCAAATCGATCATTTGCAGATGAGCTTTACTTATACTTTCCCAACGCCCTTTCAACAAGGCTTTTTTTGGAAAAAAAGCCTTGTTGAAATCTTTATAACGCCCCTCACTCCCAATAATTCTATCTACCCGAATTGCCTTCATACCCCGGTAGGTCTGCCTTTTAGGCTTAACCAACTCCTTTACATCATAAAAGGAGAGGAGTTCAGTCCGTTCCATCTGTAATCTAGATAGAAACGTTTGCAGTTTTGCTTTTTTGAGTGCACGCATAAAATATTCGTTTGCCTGAAATTCTAAATTTCCCATTATTTTGTCTCAAATTCCAGGATATACCTGCTGTAGACGTTTATTACTTGTGTATTTTCGTACACAGATTCCCGCTTTTGGTTTATATCAAGTAAATGTACATGTCCGTGAAGTAAATATTCAGGTTGAAATTTTCGCATAAACCATAAAAATGCCTTAAACCCTGTATGACAAGCATCTTCTCCATCATGAATACCGAATGGCGGAGCATGAGTTACAAGGATATCCACCCAGCGCCCATGAAAGATTCTATTAAACAGAAGTTTCGGAAACAATCTGAAAATCTTTGCATACATTTGACTATTGGAATACTGATTCTCACCCCTGTTATACTTCATTGATCCGCCAAGTCCGGCAAGAATAAGTCCTGTCTTTTTATCTCTGACAACCTTATCACTAATATAGGTCGAACCAAAGTAGTTTTTATAATAATGTGTTTCATTCGGTTGCTCATAATCAACCGTATCTTTTTTCTTGAATCTTTTGAGAAACTTTAAATCGTGGTTTCCAAAGATGAAGTAAAGCGGCTTATTCAGCATGCTGACAATAAACCCATAATAACGCATCTTTAAATCGCCTGCACCAATAACAAAAGAGACATCTTTAAAACGCTCTTTTATATTCTGGGAATATACTACTAAATCTACACTATCTGCTACGCACAGAATCTTAATCATCAATTTTTCACCTACCAATTTAGTGATACTTTGAAAATATCGTAATATCATTCCGTTCCTGCCATTCAATATGATCCCAGAAAGATTTCCCGGATTCATTTGCATTAAATACGAAAATATGACTCTTATCTATTCCCTCTGCTGAGAGGTGTTTAATAGAAGCATCAACCAAATTTTTACCAATTCTTTGATTTCTCTGTTCGGGCAGGACAAAAAGATGATGAAGATATCCCCTTCTTCCGTCATGCCCGGCAAGAATACCACCGACAACTCTTCCCCCGGTTTTCTCTGCTATATAACTTCCACCAGGATTTCGATCAAGATAACGGGAAATATTTTCTCTGTCATCTGCACCACTAAGGCTCAATCCAAGCCCCGGCGTCGCTTTCCATGCCTTGAGCATATCATCATAGCGGTCAATGGTGAAAGGTTTTATTGTGTACAAACTCATCAGAAATCTCCGTGATCGAGCAAATTTCAAAAATCAATGATATTTGAAATTTGCTTTTGATGTTTCCGAATGAATGTATATATACAAAATAAAGATATATGTTAATCGGAAACTTCTATTAATATGGTTTCCAAAATTTGCTAATTTTGAAAAATATTCGCTTATGAAGCTGTTATGAAAGCAGGTAACCGCAATCAACTGTGAGAATTTCACCGGTTATAGCAGAAGCGGCATCAGAGCTGAGAAAAACTACCGTATTCCCAACATCCTCTATTTTGACAAGGCGTCCCAGCGGAGCCCTTTTTTCATACATTTCCACCAGATCTTTGGCTGTCGCACGAAGATCAACAGAATCGATAAGTCCCGGTGCCACAGCATTTACCCGAATACCATCTTTCGCTGTCTCCGCTGCCAAAGATTTAGTATATGCAGAAACAGCACCTTTACTGGCATCATAATGTGCCGTTTCCCCAAATCCCGGGTGAAGTGCATTAATACTTGCAATATTAATAATTACTCCGTCTTCTGCCTTACGTAAATAAGGAATAGCTTCACGACTGCATAAAAACAGTCCCTGCACATTAAGATCGAAAATTTCTCTCCAACTGTCAAGGGAAAGCTCCTCCTGCAGTGACTGAGAGAAAACGCCGGAATTATTCACCAGAATGTCGAGTCCGCCAAACTGTCCAACTACCTGATGCAGGAGTTTCTGAACATCTTCCTCTTTTCTAAGATCAGCCTGAAATACTGCAGCCCTCGCACCACCACAGTATTGTCTCAACTCATTAGCAGTCTGCTCAGCCCGATCACTGCTTCCAATATAACTGATTGCAACAGTAGCTCCCGCACGGGCAAGGGCATGAGATATCCCGCTTCCCAGATTCCCGGAGCCACCAGTCACTAAAGCTCTCTTCCCCATCAGGCTGAAGGGGTCATTCATTGAAAAATCCTTTAATCAGCTCAGAAGCCTCTGGATAAAGATTTGAAATCTCATCTACATTCCCAATAATGAAATCTGAATCATCGTAAATGGGAGCCATGGTAGTTCCGAAAAGTGCATAACGCCCACCCGCCGCTAATCTGGTTCCCTGCCAAACTCCTGCAGGGGTGTTATGAACAGGTCGTTCTCCAGCAGCAAAATTCACACCAATTTTAACCAGATCAGCTCGACCGTCAGGATATAAGCAAAGCTGTTCTGCAGAGTCACCATAATAAAAGTGCCATAATTCATCGGTTCTCAATTTGTGCATGGTAGAAAAATTATCAGGTGTAATCAGATAGTATATTGCTCCTGATACAGCCCTGACTCCTTCATTCTCGTACCGGGAAGAGAGAGCTGCAGAATCAATTTTATCTGCTGAAGCATAATGCTGTTTGAAGTATCCCCCTTCCCAGGGAAGTGGCTCCAGTTCCAAAATATCAATAAGTTCCTTTAATGGGATTAGATTTTCCACTCAGCCAGCACTCCCTTGATCAATGATGCGAATGTGTCACGTACCATGGCACCGGTCTCCAGTACTTCCTCATGATTCAGAGGCTGGTCGAGAATACCAGCTGCCATGTTTGTAATACAGGAAATGCCCAGAACTTTCATACCGCTGTGAATGGCTGCTGTAACCTCAGGAACGGTAGACATTCCCACGGCATCAGCACCCAGAACCTGCAGCATACGAATTTCTGCAGGCGTCTCAAAGCTGGGCCCAGCCATATGCGCATAAACACCCCTTCTCAAAGAAAAACCAAGTTTCCCGGCAACTTCTTCCGCAAGAGCCCCGAATTTCCTCGTATACGGTTCAGACATATCATTAAACCGTGGGCCAAACTCATCAATATTAGGGCCGCGAAGCGGGCTTTCATCAAAAAATTTAATATGATCTGTAATAATCATAAGATCCCCAGGGTTGAATCCAGGATTACAACCACCGGCAGCATTGGTTACTATCATGCTCTCAATACCCAGCAGTTTCATAACCCGTACAGGAAACCCAATTACCTGCATCGAATATCCTTCATAATAATGAAACCTTCCCTGCATGACCAAAACCGGACGATCTTTCAAGGTTCCGATAACCAGCTGCCCTGCATGACCTACAACGGTTGAGAGCGGAAAGTGGGGAATGTCTTTATAGGGTATACGAACTGCATTTTCCACATCATCACCCAGTACACCAAGTCCTGATCCAAGAATCAGTCCAACTTCCGGTTGGATAGCAATCTGTGATTTAATGTAATCTGCAGCTTCTTTCATCATTTCCAATGTATAATTCATACTATAAAACCTCTTTTTAAAATTATCCATACTACCCCTGGCCAGGAAAATACGGCTGCCCAACTGCCTTTGGAGCCTGTGAAGATTTTGAAAACAAAACAAGAGCAAGTAAGGTGACAACATACGGGAACACCTTCAGAATAAGCGGTGGAATAACCGCCAGTTCAGGCACTACTTGTGATACATTTGCCACCGTCATGGCAAAACCAAAAAAGAACGTTGCCCCAAGTACTCCTAAAGGTTTCCATTGGCCGAATATCAAAGCAGCCAGTGAAAGGAATCCTAATCCAGCTACTGTTCCATTAAACTCACCCGAGTAGGTTACCAGGATAATTGCTCCTCCCAACCCGGCAAAAGCACCTGAAATCATAACGCCGATATAGCGTATTTTATATACATTAACACCGGCAGATGCCGCCGATGATGGATGCTCTCCACATGCGCGAAGCCGCAACCCAAAAGAGGTTTTATACAGCATGAACCAGGAAATTGCCACAATTGAGAGGATTATCCAGGTAGTCCAGTAGGTCTGTGTAAAAAAGAGCGGCCCAATAATCGGGATTTCTGATAATACCGGGATGTCATGCCTTATTACCCCAATTCGTATAGCTATATTACCACTTCCGGTAATTGTACGTGCCAGATATACAGTAAGTGCACCAGCCATCATATTAATTGCTGTTCCACTAATAACCTGGTTTGCGTTAAGGTTAATTGATGCAAATGCATGCAGCAAAGAAAATAATGCCCCGGCAACAACCCCCGCAAGAAGCCCAATAGGAATTGCGGCGGTAGGAAAGGTGTTTTCAAGACCCTTTACCACAATTGCGCTGGCAAAAAAACCAACAACCATTAACCCTTCCAACCCAATATTGACTACCCCGCTTCGTTCACTGAAAAGTCCGCCCAGAGCGGTGATTAACAGCGGCATGGTAAGAATTATTGCATAAGGAAATATCTGTGAAACAATTTGCCATATATTCATATTACTTATCCTCCTCTGCCGATCCCTCGGTTTGTGTCTGAACGCTGATTTCCATTTTTCTTCTCCGTTTTTTTGCCAGGAAGGACCAAACACGACCGATTAATACACTTGTTGCAGTGAAATAAATTATGGTAGCAATGATGGTATCAGAGATTTCCGGCGGGATCTTAGTCATAGCATTCATAAATCCCTTTCCAGAATGCAGCAGACCAAAGAAGAGCGCTGATACAAAAACACCCCAGGGTTCCGTTGCCCCCAGCAGCGCTACCGCGATACCGTCAAACCCCTGGTTTGGAAGAACCCCAATTTGGATATTTGATGCATAACCAGTATAAAATGTGGCTCCCGCCAATCCTGCAAGACTTCCAGCTATAACCATTGAGAGAATTACATTTCTATTTACCTTTATCCCGGCATATTCTGCCGCATCTCGGTTATACCCAACTGCTTTTAGCTCAAATCCGAGTGTTGTCTTTTTCAGGATTATTTGTATAACAACAACAGCCAGAATTGCGACAAAGATACCTATATTGATATAAGAACCATTAAATACTGAATCCAGCCATGATGTCTTCAAAGAAGCCTCTACCGGAATTAATCGTGATTCAGTCTCGAGATAGGCACCCTTGAAATAGGCTGGAACAACATAATAGACAATCCAATACGCAATCCAGTTCATCATTATAGTTGCCACAACTTCATGAACATTAAATTTCGCTTTCAGGAATCCGGGAACAGCACCCCATACAGCCCCGCCGGCAAACCCGGCAAGCAGTATTAAAAGCAGCAATATTGGTCTTGAAGCGGTAACAGACAATGCTACCATAGTAGCACAAAGTCCGCCCATCAGCATTTGCCCGGCGGCTCCAATATTAAAGAGTCCTGTTTTAAAGGCAAAGGCAACTGAAAGACCGGTTAATATCAGTGTAATAGCGGTTGCGATGGTATTACCAATCCGTTCAACACTCATTAACCCACCCTTGAAAAGATAGAGATATCCTTCAAATGGGTTGCTGCCAATTGCCGCCATAAGAATTGCTCCGGCTATTAACCCAAGGACTACAGCCGATACTGCTATCACCAGTGCATTATTCTTTTGTTTCATCGACCTTCACCTCTCTTTATCCCAGCCATCATGAGGCCAACCTCATCCTCATTAGTGTCTTCGGTCTTGACCACATCAATCATCTCTCCACTGTTGATTACCACAATCCTGTCAGAAAGGTTGAAAATCTCATCCAGCTCAAGCGAGACTAAAAGGACCGCTTTACCGTTATCGCGCTGTTCCACAAGCCGTTTGTGAATATATTCTATTGCCCCGACATCAAGACCACGGGTTGGTTGTACAGCTATGAGCAGATCAGGATCCATATCAATTTCTCTTCCCACAATCGCCTTCTGCTGGTTTCCCCCGGAAAGCACACCGGCAGGTGAGTATATTCCCTGACCGGAACGAACGTCGAAAATCTCAACAACTCTCTCTGTATGCTCCTTGATTTCATCCTGATTCAGGAATCCATGTTTTGAGTACGGCTCCTGATAGTAGGACTTCAGAATAAGATTCTCACCCACCGTAAACTCAAGAACTAACCCATGTTTTTGCCTGTCTTCCGGAATGTGTGCAATACCAAGCTCATTCCGTTTTCGCCGTGAGAGATGTGTTATATTATCACCATGAAGAGTTATAGTGCCGGATACAATGTCCCGCAGACCGGTAACCGCCTCAACTAATTCTGTCTGCCCGTTACCTTCAACTCCCGCAAGGCCAACAATTTCTCCCCTTCGTACATTAATAGAAAATTTCTTTAAAGCCTCATACTTTCTCGCGTTAAGTACCGTTAGATCCTTAATATCAAGAACAAGTTCTCCTGGTTTACCAGGTTCTTTATCAACCTTGAAAGAGACTTCCCGACCGACCATCATGGAAGCCATTTCCTGTTGTGTTGTATTTGCAACATCAACCGTCCCTATATACTTTCCACGCCGGATAACCGTGCATCTCTCAGCAATTTCCTTAATTTCCTTCAGCTTGTGAGTAATAAGGATAATTGATTTCCCCTCTTTCACCAAATTCTTCATAATGCCCATCAGCTCATGAATTTCCTGAGGAGTCAGAACCGCAGTAGGTTCATCAAAAATTAAAACATCAGCATCACGATAGAGCATTTTCAGAATTTCAACCCTTTGCTGCATCCCAACACTTATATCTTCAATTTTAGCATTCGGGTCTATACTCAGCCGATATCGTTCAGAGAGCTCCTTTATTTTCTTTGAGGCGCTCTTTACATTCAGAACAAAGCCGCCTTCATTACCCATGATAATATTCTCGGTAACAGTAAAATTGTGTACAAGCTGAAAATGCTGGTGAACCATCCCAATTCCCAGCTCATTGGCAATATTCGGGTCTGATATATTGACCTCTTTCCCCTTAACTTTGACTGTTCCTTTATCTGCGTGATACAACCCAAAAAGTATACTCATCAGTGTAGACTTTCCTGCTCCGTTTTCACCGAGCAGTGCATGTATCTCCTGTGGTTTTACCTGCAGTGTCACGTTATCGTTAGCAACTACACCAGGAAACTCTTTCCTGATACCAAGCATCTCTACGACATATTCCATATGCTGAGAACCTCCTAAGTTCAAAGGTCGAACCAGTGAACAATTTTATTGCATTTACCAATCAATTATATACCACTACAAGCGGAAAAAGCAAAATTTTATGTCTTTTATAATTATTAAATGGTGCTAAATAACAAACTGCCCCTTATTTAATATAAGGGGCAGTGTAAAATTCAATACAGGATTTTGTATCTTATTTGATAAGATCACCCTGAACATCAGATACTGTAATGCTGCCAGCCTGAAGCATAGCAAACACTTTTACTGCTGCTGCTTCAACATCTGCACTCAGATTTGGATTTTCCGCTGGGATTCCAACACCATTGTTTACTGCGTTGAACATCAGCACCTGGCCGCCTGGAAATTCACCAGCCAGATCAGCTTTAATCATGTCATAAGCTGCCTGATCTATTCTCTTCATTGCTGAAGTAAGAATAATTGAATTGTCTCCGCTGTAGATTCCGTCAGCATACTGATTAACGTCTACACCGATGATCCAAACTTCTTTTCCGCCAGATGCTCTGGCTTTTGCTTCGTTTATTGCACCAACACCAACGCCGCCGGCTGCAGCGAAAACAGCTGTAACACCACGGTCATACATTGAGGCTGCGAGCTGCTGTCCAGCTGCAACTTCGCTGAATGTTCCCTGATAAATGAAGTTGTCAGGATTCATAGTAACGTTTGTTCCGTTATTGGCATTTGCATAGGCAACACCCTGCTGAAAGCCCCAGTTAAATTTCTGTACTGGAGGAATTTCCATTCCACCGATAAAACCAACTGCACCGGATTTCAGCTGTAGAGCTGTGGCATATCCTGCCATGAATCCAGATTCGTGTTCTGCGAAGAAAATCGAAACGGTATTCTCTTTAACTTCTGAAGCATAATTTCCAGGATGTGGAATTCCGTCAATTAATACAAATTTTGCATCAGGATATTTTGTCTGAGCTTGAAAGATTGTTGTTTCAAACTTAAATCCAGGTGTTACCATAAATTTATACCCTGCATCATACAGGTTACTGATCTCTTTCAGATAATCAGCTTCAGTTGTTCCAATAGGTTTTAGATATTTTGTATCAAGATCAAAATCATCTGCTGCCATCAGGACGCCTTCCCATGTCCCCTGATTAAAAGATTTATCATCTATAGTACCTGCATCAGTTACCATACCGACTTTCATTTTTGCTGATGTCTCAGCCTCTGCAGCAGCAAATAACATACCAGCTGCAAGAAGTAAAACGCATAGAAGAGTAATAATTTTTTTCATTCTCTTCCCTCCTTTTTGGATTTGATATCAAACTCTATTGTAACTTCATGGGTGTGGCATGTCAAATCAATTCACTCGTTCATATCCATAATCCAACATATTACCCGATATTTCTACTGCAAACAGCAGGTCTGTAGAGTATTGAGCCGGTTCAAACAGATTGGTTCATTATTATCTGTAATTTGCCCTTATTTATACTCAAGAGAAACAAAAAACATCTTTACAAATATTTGACATACTCACTAATTCTGTTATTATAAAGACTTTCCAGATAGAGTGTGATTAATTATATGGTTGAAGCTTAGGAATGGTAAAAACATGGAAGACTACCGTCTATTATATATGTATAAATCTGCAATTCAGGAACTCTGTAATAATTTTACCCAAACCGTTGGGATAGCTGTTGCGGTTGTAGACAAGTCTCTAATAAGGATTGCATCTACAGGAAGGTGCAGTATAAATCAGTTTCTTAATATAAACGGTCTTATCCAGAAACAAGTAATTGAACAGAGAAAATCTATACTTATTGAGAATCCAACGCGTGATGAAGCATGCAGTAACTGTGAGCAAAAACAATTTTGTAAAGAGACTCTTGAAATCAGTCTGCCGATCAATATTGACGACATGACAATAGGTTCAATAAGCATGATTACATTCACACAGAAAAACCGTTCAAAGGTTCTTAAAAATATTTCACTCTTCATGGAGCTGTCTGAAAACTTCACCGGGGTTATCGAGAGTTTCCTTTCCAGAAATAAATCAATCACTGAAATAAAACCGAAAAAGGAGAAGCGGAAATCGGTAACATTTTCTCATTTAATCGGCAATGCACCCCAATTTTTAGAAGTAATCCAAAAAGCAAAACTTGTATCCCCAAATGATGTTGCCGTTATGATTATGGGAGAAAGCGGTACCGGTAAGGAGATGCTGGCAAATGCAATTCACAACGCCAGTCCCAGACGAGCTTACCCTTTTGTTGCAATTAACTGCGGGGCTATACCGGAAAACCTGATGGAATCTGAATTATTTGGGTACGTGGACGGAGCCTTCACCGGAGCGAGTAAAAAGGGAAGAAAAGGTAAATTTGAACTGGCTAATAATGGTACAGTTTTTTTGGATGAGATAACAGAAATGCCGATCAGCCTCCAGACAAATCTATTAAGAATTCTGCAGGAACAGCAATTAGAACGTCTTGGGAGTAATAACTCTATTGATATTGATGTACGGGTCATTGCTGCTACCAATAAGGATATACATAGTCTTATCAACGAAGGACTGTTCCGGGAAGATCTCTATTATCGGCTTAATGTAATCCCCCTGGAACTCCCTCCTTTACGGGAACGACAGGATGATATCGTACCTCTCATGAACTATTTCATGACAAAACACTCACTTTTTATCACAAAAAGACATGTACAGGATTTTAATGTACCAAAAGATATTTTTGAATTTTTTAAACGTTACAATTGGCCTGGGAATATCAGAGAGCTGGAAAATGTAATTATTCATATGCTTAACATGATGGATGAACAGGGGCATGTTTCGTTTAATTCTCTACCAGTATATATATTTGACTCAAGTCCAAACTTAAATCCCTATTCGTTTTCAGCGTCAGATATTGTACCAATTGAAATCATGGAAAAAAAGGCTATAGAACAGGCATTGGAGTACTATGGCAGCACTACTGAGGGAAAGCAGGCGACAGCTGACTGCCTTGGTATCAGCCTTACAACCCTCTACAGAAAAATGAAAAAACACCAGATGTGTTTAAGTTTCGACAAATAAGAACGCTGACGGTTTAGATATCCATATATGGAGCAGGAGTATTGCCGGGAACGAATTCCCCACCTCCTTTGACCCCGGTGAAGTTGCCATCTCTTACAATCACCTTTCCCCGAAGAATAGTAACAGAAGGTTTCCCTAAGACAGTAAACCCATCATAAACAGAATATCCGGACCTGCTGTGAAGAGTGCTGAAAGTAAGTTCATTTGGAATTTCCGGGGTAAATATTGTAATATCCGCATCTGTACCCGGAAGCAGACTACCTTTTTCCGGATAAATGCCGAATACTTTAGCTGGGGTTGCTGAAAGCAAATGCATCATGCGCACAAGATCAATTTTGCCGGTTTCAACACCTCTTGAATATACAACCCTTGAAAGTTCTTCACTCCCCGGAATACCGTAGGGAATTTCCCTGCAATCAAGCTTTTCAAACTTCTGCTCTCTGGTGAAGGCACAGTGATCTGTTGCAATAATATCAATCTCACCATTAGTAAGAGCCTGTAGTAATACCTCATTATCAATTGACTCTCTTAAAGGAGGGGTCATGAGAAAAAGAGAACCGTTCTTCCCTTCTAAATAATTTCTATTAAGAAAAAGATAGTGTGGTGTTGTCTCTACAACAATTCCTGCTCCACTCTCTCGTAATTCTCTCACCGCCCGGAGTCCTTCAGCTGATGAAAGATGCACAATATATAGGGGGATTTGATGTTTAATTGCCAAAAGCCCTGCTTTCATGACTGCAACATATTCAGCGGTCGCCGGGCGAAACAGAGTATGAAATTCCGGGCCTGGAATTTCATACTGCAAGCTTTGGCTGGCTTTGTCTATTTCTTCATCATCTTCAGCATGTACAGTAACGAGCATTTCCAGGTCTTTACAAAGGGAAAACAGCTCTTCCCAGGAAGATTCATCAAGACAGACACCAAAGTTTTTATACGTGGTAAATAGTTTTAGCGCCCTGATTCCCATATTTCGGAGATCAGACAACTCTTCCGCTATTCCTGCATGCATTTTATAGACACCTTGATGAAGAGTAAAATCTATAACGGAATCTTTTGCAGCTTTGATACGTGATCCTGCACTTTCTCTGAAAGTTTGATCATTTTCCTGATCAGCAAAATCAATGTATGTTGTCACTCCGCCAAATGCCGCGCATTGTGATCCCTAAAAAAAATCGTCAGCAGTCGACTGATCTCCAGCCAATCCGTAATGAGTATGAGCATCGATAAACCCGGGGAATATATAGGAACCTGCAGCATCAATCTCTTCTGCTTCCTCTGAATCCTTTATGGCAATGGGAAGATGAGGATCAGAAATTTTCTGGATTTTACCATTTTCAATAGAGATATCTGCCTTTGTGATATGGGTTTCACCCACAATATATCCGTTTCGTATAATCAAGCTCATTTGTATCAACTACCTCTCTCACTCTATCAATAATGGAAAAGTCACATACTATTCTCCGGCAAATGCCTTCATTAGGGCATAATATCCTTTATAAGCTCCTTCCAGCTCCTGAACCTCAATAAATTCATCGTTTACATGTGCCTGTTCCTCTTTGCCTGGTCCAAATCCTATTGTAGGAATATTCCGCATTCCGGCTGAACAGCTGCCGTTGGTACAAAAAGAGTATGTCCCGATTCCTATATCGGTAAACCCAAAATCTTTCAGTGCCTGTAGAGAATCCTGAACAACCGGGTGATCTTGTTCCATCAGCCAGGCTGGAGCAATTTTTCGATGCATCCCCTCGTACCGGGTATAGGTCTTTATTTTTGTCTCCGCGATTGATACTTCAGCCTTGAAATCAGAATCTTCATTTGCCATTTCAGTAATACACTTTCTTAAGGGGGCCAAAACACTCTCCTCAGTCTCTCCTGTAAGCAGGCGGCGATCAAATGTAGCGATACACAACTCTGGTATAACCGAAGCCCCAGGATAAGGAGAAGATATTATATCCGTCAGAACCATATTACCTTTCCCCAGTATCTCACAAGTGATTTCAGAAAGATCTCTTATTCGATTAATGAAGTTCATCATGTGATACACTGCATTAACCCCAATTTCCGGGTGTGAGGAGTGCGCTGGAACTCCTTTGGTCTTAACCTCTATCTCAGCACGTCCGCGTTGACCGATATTTAAATTAAGACTGGTTGCTTCTCCTATAACCACAATATCAGGTACAGTTGCATCGATTACGGAGTTGAGAGAATACCCTTCAGCAACCTCTTCACAGACAGTTCCGGAAACATAAATATCGCCGGTAATCTGCCCATCCTGTTTTGCATCAGCCCCGGCTTGAATCATTGCTGCCAGAGCGCCCTTCATATCCGAAGCTCCCCTTCCGTAAATTCTCCCACTCTCCAGCTCTGCCCCAAAAGGTTCTTTTCTCCAGGAGCTTCTTTTTGTTATCGCCACTGTATCAAGGTGTCCATCGAAAAGAAGCGTCTTTCCGTTTCCACTACCATTAATCTTGCCAATAATATTCCCCAAACAATCCACTTTAACTTCATCATACCCGCGGTCATGCATTTCCATCTTTAGAAGGTTTACCAGCCGTTCTTCATTCCCGGTAACACTGGGAGTCTGAATCATTTTTCTACAAAGATTTATAAGCTGATTTTTTCTTTCCTGATTCATCTATCTACCTCCTGCTTCATTTTTCTGCTGTTTCAGCAGTGCTGTTAAAGTGTCCGGCTTTGCCGGGAGGTGCGTTACTCTAACTCCAATCGCATGATAAATTGCATTAATCACTGCGGGAGTAGTCGGGAGCATAGGAAGTTCCCCCATTCCCTTTGCCCCAAAAGGACCCAGAGGATGTTGGTTCTCAATAAGAAGAGAATCTATCTCCGGCATCATATCTATACCAGGGACACCTGTTTTCTTAAAAGTATTAGTAATTAGGGCAGTTTCATCCATCAGGAACTCCTCAGTTAGGGCATATCCTATTCCCATCATAATTCCACCCTCTATCTGCCCCCGTGCACCAGCTGGATTTACTGCTTTACCCGCATCATGCGCAGCAATAACCTTCAAAACCTCTACCTTTCCGCTATCAGTATCAACAGCAACAATTGCAGCCTGAGTTCCGTAGCAATAAGAGAAATGAAGTCTGAAGGATTCATCATCACGATTGATATTGTCAGTAATTTCAGAGACGGGAACGGTTACCGGTGCAGTGTAAGTGTTGGTTTCAGAAAGTACCCCACTCTTCATAAATATTTCATGAAGGGTATTGAGTACCGTACCTGTTTGAGATTCGAGGATATTGCTTTCGCGTATTTCGAGTTTTTCTACAGGTGTTCCATGTTCTTTTGCCGCAATCCCCAGAATTTGGTTTTTTAATCCTGCTGCAGCATATTTTACTGCATTTCCGGTAACAAATGTTTGTCGTGATGCAGTGGTCACCCCGCAGTCCAGGGTAAGTGCTGTATCGTTTGTAATAAGCTTTATGCTGCCTGGATGAATATTAAGAACTTCTGCGGCGATACTCCTGACTACGGTATCAGATCCCTGTCCGCTATCAACACTGGATACCTTAATTACAATACCCTCATGAGTAAGTTCCGCGATTGCACCGGCACTGTCATCCATACCCGAACCCAGCCCAACATTTTTCATGGCACTTGCGATACCTATTCCAATACGCCTGCTGCCGGATGAAGAGGGAATTAGTTCGTCTGCCAATTTCTCTCTTACTGCTTCAAGAGACTCTTTCAAACCGACACTTGAATCAAGAACCTGCCCTCCGACAGTGTGTGCCCCGGGTTCAAGGCCATTTATCATCCTCAATTCAATAGGATCCATGTTGAGTTTTTCGGCCAGCATATCCATCATTATTTCTGAGGCAACTGCCGGCTGGTTACTTCCGAATCCACGCATTGCACCTGCCGGGGTTCTGTTGGTATAGACCGCAATCCCCTGAATGTCTGCATTTGGAATCTTATAGGGACCGGGAGCAAATAAAACCGAACGAAGAATTACCGCTTCTCCTGCAGAAGGGTAAGCACCTGTATCTGCAATGATATTTGCCTGAAATGCCTGTATCCTACCATCGCTGGATGCTCCGATTTTATACTGTAATATTTCCCCATGCCGTTTACTTGTCCGTAGAAGTACATCTTTTCTGGTCATGACCATATGAACTGGTTTCCCGGTAACCAATGCTCCCAGAGCTGCATGCACCTGAATTGTCGGTTCTTCCCGTCCACCAAAAGCGCCGCCTGTGGTACGGGTTACTACTCTAATCCGATCCAATGGAAGAGAGAGATTTTCCGCTATCTCTTCCCGGTAACTGAATGAACTTTGTGATTGAGTATAAACAGTGATTACATCATCTTCTTCCGGAACTGCATATACCGCATCGGGTTCCAAATATGAGTGTTCGATCATAGGAACGGTAATTTCTTCTTCAACTATTACATCACTCAGCCTAAACCCTTCATTAATATCACCGCGTTGAATATGCAGTTTAGAAAGAACATTCCCTTCCTGGTGAATATGTACAGCATCTTCTGCAGCTGTAAGCATATTCATAACCACAGGAAGCTCCCGGTAGGTTACCTCAATATAATTCAGGGCCTCTTGTGCAATATCCGGTGTTTCTGCAATTACCAGTGCAACAGCATCTCCCAGATACCGTACTTTTTCCTGGGCAAGTACCGGTTGCTTTTTTGTGATAATACCAACAGCATTTGAGCCGGGTATATCTTTAGCAGTTAACACTGCCGCAACTCCTGAAAGCGCCACTGCTTTATCAGTTTTTATTGAGACTACTTCAGCGTGTGCAAAACGGCTAAGAAGAAGCTCTCCATGAAGCGCTCCCTTCACCGGAAAATCCTCTGTATAAAGAGGCTTTCCCTTTACTTTATCTATAGCTTCCTGCCGAATTGTGGGTGTCCCGATTCCATTCCATTCATTCTGAATTTTGAGCGTCTTACCCTCTCTGAGAACTTTGGCCGCATCTCTAATGGCAGCAGCTATGGTTACATACCCTGTGCACCTGCAAATATTGAACTTTAAGGCCTTGCGGATGTCATCATCACCCGGGTTTAAGTTATTATCCAGTAAAGCCTTTGCCGACATGATCATACCTGGTGTGCAAAACCCGCACTGAACAGCTCCGTGGTTAACAAAAGCTGCCTGAAGAGGGTGAAGAGTTCCTTGTTTTGAAAGATTTTCTATAGTCTCAACATCTGATCCCTGAAGTTGTTTCATCCTGACAAGACATGCACGTTTGGCTTTCCCATCAACTATTATCATGCATGCTCCGCAATGTCCTGCACCACACCCGTTTTTGGAACCCATCAATCCCAGATGCTCCCTTAGGTATGTAAGCAGTACCGTATCTTTAGGTCCTTCATAGACTCTTTGTATGTCATTTACTGTTAGTTGAATTATTTCCATCTATTTCTCTCAATTTTTAATGTAAGGTTTTCCATTTGAAGCAGGAGCTACAGCTTTACCCACAAAACCGGCCAATGCTATCATTGTCAGGATATAAGGAACCATCAGGAGGAAGTCACTGGGTATCGGTACTCCTTGTGCCTGAAGCGTCATCTGCAGCGCATCAGAAAATCCAAAAAGCAGCGCTGCACCAAGACATCCAAGCGGAGTCCATTTTCCGAATATCATTGCTGCCAAAGCAACAAATCCGCGTCCTGCCGTCATTCCATTTACAAACATAGATAACTGCGCTACAGCAAGATATGAACCTCCTATACCTGCAAGAAACCCGCTGGTCACGACACAGATATACCGAATCCTGAATACATTTACTCCAACTGTATCAACAGCCTTTGGATGATGCCCAACTGCTCTCATGCGAAGACCGAAGGGCGTTTTGAAAATAATAATATGCGAAACAAGAACAAGCAGAAGAGCAAGGTAGGTTAGCGGATTCAGTTTTCCAATCATTTCACCAAGTACAGGAACACGGCTGATCAGGGGAATTGAAATGTTCTCTATCGACTCCAGTAATGGCGTCCTCCCTGGATTACCCCAGTAGAACTGAAGAATGATCGCCGGAATACCAGCAGCCATTATGTTGATACCAACTCCAACAACTGATTGATTCGCACGAAACCGAATACACATAACAGCATGTATTAATCCCATCACTGCACCAAGCAGGCCCCCAAACAACACTCCTATCCAGGGATTACCAGTAATAAGAGTTGCCATACCAGCTCCAAAAGCACCCATGAGCATCATGCCTTCAATTCCCAGATTTATAACTCCTGTCCGTTCTGAAAAAGTTCCGCTTATTGAGCCAAATATCAGAGGTGTTGCCATACCGAGTGTTGCTGCAGCAAGGGTGGGTGTGAAAATATTCAAAAGCATACTCATAAGTTATTCTCCTCTCCAGCCGGTGTCTGTGTCTTAGTTTTCTTTCGGAATGATCGAAATCTATCCACCTGTGTTTGTATAAATGAGAGAACACTCCACCTTCCGGCTACAAAAAAGATTATTAATGCCTGCAGAACTTTCACTAAATTCACATTAGTTCCAGCAATAATCTGCATCTTCATAGCACCAGTTTTCAGCGCTCCGAATAAGAACGATGAAATAACAATTCCTATTGGATGATTATTACCCAGAAGCGATACCGCTATTCCTTCAAACCCATAACCGGGAGAAAACCCTGCATAAAATCGGCCATATACACTGCAAATTTCCAATGCTCCGCCAATTCCAGCTAAAGCTCCGGAGAGCATAAATGCGGTCAATACCGATTTACCCACATTGATTCCAGCAAATTGGGCAGCATTCCTGTTAAGACCGACTGCCCTCATTCTGTACCCGCTCCTGGTTTTCCACATAAGCATAAATACGTTAAATGCAATAAATATCCCGATTAAGTATCCAATATTCATAGGAGTTCCGGGGAAAAGCGCCTTTAACCGTACAGCGTCATCTACAAAAGGGGTTGCAGGCTGAACGCTGCCAAGTCTAAACGGACCTTTTCCCGAGACAAGCCAATTTGTAAGATATAGCGCTATCTTGTTAAGCATAATTACATTGATTACTTCATGTACTCCCAGGCGAACCTTGAGAAATGCAGGAAGAAATGCCCACAAAGCACCTGCTGCAGCACCTGCCAGAAGAACCAGAGGAATATAGATAAATCCTGGAAGCCCGCTAAAAAGAGTACCTGTTATTGCCCCCATTATGGCGCCCATATATAACTGCCCCTCGGCTCCAATATTAAACAATCCACTACGATAGGCCACAGAAAATGAGAGCCCGGTAAACAGAAGCGGTGTTGCTGATAGTAGTGACTGTCCAATATTTCTTACATTACCAACAGACCCCTTGAATAGAGCGGAAAGTGCTATAGAAACATCATCACCTAACAGGGCAATAATGATTCCTCCAAAAGTCAGGGCAATTATAATGGCGGTTACCGGATCAAGAAGGTCCCCCAATACATTATATGCTTTTTTACGAAGGTTCTTGTTTTTACTCATTCCGGTCTCTCCTAACTCCACCCATGCAGAGTCCTACCGCATCCACTGTTGCTTCATCCCGTTTAAACTCTGCGATAATTTCTCCTCCGTATAACACCAGAATTTTGTCGCTTAGTGTAAATATTTCATCAAGCTCAAATGATATTAGTAAAATACCTTTCCCATTTGCACGCTGTTTCAGGAGCTGATTGTACACAAACTCAATAGCACCAACATCAAGTCCTCGTGTCGGTTGAGCAGCAATTAATACCGTTGGATCTTTTGAAATTTCTCTGGCCAATACCACTTTTTGCTGATTACCGCCGGAAAGCTGCTTTGCCAGGATTTCATGAGAAGGAGTACGTATATCAAACCGATCAATCAATTTTTTAGCACGTGCTGATATAGCATCTCTTTTCAGAAAAGGCCCATTATTAAATTGCTTATCACCTTCCAAACCAAGAAGAAGGTTGTCTTCAAGTGAATAATCAAGCACCAATCCCCATTTCTGGCGATCCTCTGAGATATGAGCTACCCCAAGATTGAACATATCCCTTTGGGTAAATTTTGCAGGAACATCCTTTCCCTCAACCGAAATTCGCCCTTCTGTTTTCGAAATTAAGCCGGAAAGGACCTGGAGAAGCTCACTCTGTCCATTCCCATCAATACCGGCTATACCTACGATCTCTCCTTCCTGCACACTGAAGGAGACACCTTTTAATGCTGGAAGTCCCCGATAGTCCTTAACTTTAAGATCATTTACTTCAAATACAACTTTCCCAGGGGTACATTCTTCTTTCTTGATATCAAATATCACTGGCCGGCCAACCATCATTTCGGCAAGCTGCTCCTTTGTGACACTCGAAGTTTCATGAGTTCCAATAATACGACCGGACCTCATTACTGAGACCCGGTCGCTAATTTCCTTAATTTCATGTAGTTTATGAGTGATAATGATGATTGAGTGTCCATTCTCTTTCAGATTGCGCAGAACCTTATACAGCTCCTGCACTTCCTGGGGGGTCAGCACAGCTGTTGGTTCATCAAGAATCAACACTTTAGCACCCCGGTAAAGGACTTTTAAAATTTCCAAACGCTGCTGCTCTCCGACTGAAATATCCGCTACAAGTGCATTAGGCTGTATCGAAAGACCATACTTTTCAGCACACTCTTTTACAATAGCCACAGCTCTTTTGTAATTCAGAAATCCTCTTTTTGTAGGCTCGGCACCAAGTACAAGGTTTTCTGCTACAGTAAGATGCTCCACCAGCATAAAATGCTGGTGAACCATACCGATTCCAAGCTGGATAGCGTCTTTTGGGGATGCAATCTCCACTTTCCTGCCATCAAAAATAATTTCCCCTGCTTCCATGGCGCAGAGACCATACAGCACATTCATCAATGTGCTTTTCCCTGCACCATTTTCACCGAGAAGCGCGTGGATTTCTTCTTTCCTCACCTCCAGTGACACATCATCATTCGCCAGTACACCGGGGAACCGTTTCACTATGTGCTGCATTTGTACTATTGTTTCACTCATAATCCCCATCTCCAATTTAACTGCTAAAGAATAGTTGGCGGAGTAAATGCTTCATATTCATCGCGTGTTGAGGGTACAACTATTTCACCACTTATAACTTTCTCAATAACCTGATCAACAATTTTCATGATCTCAGGATCTACCACATCTCTTGCAGCATCAGGAAAACCAACTGTTCCTTCTTTTAAGCCAAGTGACAGAATTCCACCACTAAACTCACCAACCTGTGCTTTTGTAGCGGCTTCCATTACAGCAGCATCAATTTTCTTTATTGATGAAGTAAGCTGTGCGCCTTCACACATTTCGGTTTTGTCTTTATCACAAGGAATAACCCATTTACCCATCTCTTTTGCTGCTTCAATAATGCCAACTTCGGTTAAACCTGCAACACCCTGGATAATATCAACACCTTGCTGGTACATTATTTTTGCTTGTTCTTTGCCCGCGCCGGGGTTACCAAAGCTGCCTACAAAACTGATAACATTCTCTATAGAAGGATCTACAGAAGCAACTCCGGCTTTCCAGCCTGATTCAAATCTGATTACCGGAGGTGTCTCCATTCCGCCGATAAAACCAACTTTACCAGTCTGAGTTGTCAGCGCTGCAATAATACCGGAAAGGTATGCTGCTTCGTTCTCTTTAAATAAAACAGAGAGAACGTTCGGAGCGTCAACTACACCGTCAATCATTACAAAGTTACTCTCCGGATACTGTTTTGCTGCCTCTTTTACAGAGTCAACCAAAAGGAATCCTACCGCTACTATCAGGTCATAACCCTGTTCCGCAGCAGCCTGAAGGTTTGGCACATACTGTGACTGTTCACCTGATTCAATTACGGCGATCTCAGCCCCAAGTTCAGCTTTCGCCCGTTCAAATCCCATCCATGCAGCATCGTTGAATCCTTCATCACCGATACCTGAAACATTCGTTACCATTACCATTTTGAATGTGTCTGCAGCCTCATCCTGAGCCTCTTCGGCTCCACCTGCAAACAACAATCCGGCAGTAAGCAGTAATCCGAAAATCATCATCCATGTTCGAGTTCTTTTCTTCATTTCCGTCCTCCATAAAGTTATAAAAATATTGATGTATTAGGGCATGTAGTGAGACACACCCCGCAACTTGCACATGTATCCGAATCGATCACCGCGATCCGTTCTTTAATTTCAATAGCTCCGGTAAAACATGCTGTTACACATACCCTGCAGCCATTGCACGTCTCACCATTGATTTTTGGAACAAGATCATACAACTCTTCAATCTCCAGACCCTGGCTGAGTCCCCTGATCTGATCGAGGGAAGTATATCCCTGTTCTGACAACCACCTGGTGAGGTCGTTTGCTATTTTGTCAAAAATTCCGAGACCATGGAGTATTGCACCGCCAACGATGCCTACACCGGTTGCCCCGGCCATTATAAGTTTAATTACATCCCTATAACTGGTAACTCCACCAACACCGATTACCGGAACAGAAACGTTTTTACAAATTTCTGAAATATATGCGAGGGTCAGGGGAAATATAGGTGCAGAGGAGAGATAACCGAACCCTTCACGGTTTCCCAGAAGGGGTTTGCCCGTTAGGATATCTATATCCATTGCCGGTCCTACAGCATCCATTGCCGCTATGCAGTTTACTCCTGCATCTTCCAGTTTCCGGCAAAGCTCTCCAATATCTTTTCTAAAGGGTGGAAGTTTAACCATAATCGGTACATCCACATTTTTTCGGGCTATCCTGACGGCATCAATTAAATTTTCCGGTTCATAATCAGAAAAAGTCACCATATCCGCACCGTGATGCTGAAGAATTGCCGCATATTCCGCTGCCCTTTCCGGAGTAACATGATTTGTCGCTACATTTACAATCAAGGGAACTTCAATCTCTATAGAATCGAGCTCTTTCAACCATTGCTCAAAACCCAGATCGGACCAGTCAGCATTAATCAAACCTTTGCCTGATTTAACCATATACCATGAGGGTGATTTAGCAGGTTCATTTCTGATGCTTTTTGTAACTACTCCTCCAACCTGATGCGCTGCTGCTCTTTTAATCAATTCAGCACTACCTGAAAGCGGACCTTCGGATAAAAACAGAGGATTCCTGAATGCTATATCCCCTATACGGATACTTAGATCAACGCTGCTGCTCATATTTTGATTTCCTTTCCTTTCTGCCTTCCGGATGGTGGCGAGAGGATTGCCCCCTCTCCAGCCGAGGAAACAATTTCCCGATATATTGCCAAATACCCTGAATTGATTTTTGGTTCAGGATGTTTAAGGAGCTTAATCCGTAATTCCAACTCTTTATCAGTTAAATGGTGGTCTATTTTTCTATTCGTGATAGAGAAAGAGATTTTATCCCCGGATTGCAACAAGGCGATAGGTCCTCCGTCCGCGGCTTCAGGCGACAGATGACCTATACAAGGTCCCCGGGTAGCGCCTGAAAATCTTCCATCGGTAATTAAGGCAACTTTCGCACCAAGTCCTGCTCCTTTTAACGTTGCCGTAGCAGTGAGCATTTCCCGCATTCCCGGACCGCCTTTTGGACCTTCATAGCGAATTACCAGGATATCTCCGGCAACGATATCACCCCGGATAACCGCAGCAGTTGCATCTTCTTCACAGTTAAATACTTTTGCGATACCGGAAAAGTTATCCATACCCTCAGGCAGTGTCGCTGTCCTTACAACAGCACCTTCCGGAGCCAAAGACCCTTTGAGCACCGCTAGTCCCCCTTCCTGAGAAATCGGATCCTCTGCTGTCCGTATAACGTTTCTGTCTATATAGTCCACATTATTAATTGTATATTTTAAAGATTTCCCGGTAACAGTCATACATTCTGTATCCAGCAGGTCTGCAAGGGATTTCATTACTGCAGGGACTCCTCCGGCATGATACAAATCTTCAATCACATACGATCCTCCGGGGCTCAGTGCACAGAGTTTTGGGGTTTCCCGACTGAGCCGATCAAAAATATCCAGAGGAAGATCAAAACCTGCTTCAGCTGCAATTGCCGGAAGATGAAGAAAGACGTTTGTTGAAGCACCAAGGGCCATAGCCATCTTGATACCATTCAAAAAAGCCCCCTCTGTGAGTATATCCCGCGGCTTGATATTACGGCGCAGCAGCTCCATTATCTTTAAGCCTGTCTGTTTAGCCAGTCGTTTTCGTTCTGCGTAGACCGCAGGAATGGTACCCGAGCCAGGAAGTGACATCCCCATAGCCTCAGTGATGCAAGCCATAGAATTTGCTGTCCAGATACCAACACAGGATCCGGCACAGGGAAATGAGGCATCAGCTATATCACTTAGTTCCGAAGCACTCACCTTCCCCTGTTTAAGAGCAACAAGGGTCTCCAGAACATCAGTCGGTGTAACTTTTTTCCCTTTGTAGGTTCCCTGAATCATTGGCCCGCCTGTCAGTATAATTCCCGGTATGTTGAGCCGCGCCAGCGCCATGAGCTGAGCGGGAATAATCTTGTCACATGAACCTATGAGAACAACCCCGTCAAATTGATTTGACTGAACATTCATCTCTATGCTGCCGGTAATGAGCTCTCTGCTCGGAAGTATGTAGTGCATACCTTCATGCCCTTGAGCAAGTGCATCGCAAAGCGCAAGGGTATTAAACTCAAACGGGGTACCACCGGCCATTCTGATTCCATCTTTTACCGCCTGCGACAGCTCCTTAAGATGCATGTGCCCGGGAACCATTTCACTCCAGCTGTTACCTACCGCAATTAACGGCCGCTCAAGTTCTTCATCCGTATATCCACAAGCTTTCAGATTGACAGCCCATGGTATTCGATGATCGCCCCCAACAGCTTTTCTGCTTCGTGAATTCTCATTACTCATTCGAAGTCTCCATATACTCCAGCCGGGATTCCAACTGATATTTATCTTGTTTACTAAGGGCTCCAACAGGAGGCCGTATGTTGCTTTCCGGAAGATTTCTTGTTTTCAGCATATATTTAACCGCAGCAAAATAGGGATATGAGGTTAAGATATCAAGCACCCGGTTAACAGCATTCTGTGCTTCGGAGGCTCCCTTTTCGTCTCCGGCAATGCAGCAATCGTATATCTGTCTAAATAATTCCGGATAGAGATTTGATACGGTACTTACCGCACCATCGACACCTGAGGACATCGCTTTTTGAAAAATTCTGTCACCACCGACAAAAAGAGAATCTCCCTGACCGATCAGCTTTTTATAGCCAATTAAATTTTCGATACTCTTACTGCTGTCTTTTATACCACTGAAGTTCGGAGCACTGTCTCTAAGTGTTCTCACAATCTCCGGAGTAATGATATTTCCTGCTGTAGCCGGATTGTTATAAAGGAAAAAGGGTGTTTCTCCGGCAGCCCTGGCTACGGTAAGAAGGTGTTTGGTTATTTCCTTCTCTCCCAGCCGGAAATAATAGGGAGTAATTGCCGATACCGCCACAACTCCTGCTTTAACCGCATATTCTGTCAGTTTAATACTCTCTGCAGTAGTTATTGCTCCCGTATGGGCAATAAGGGGAATACGTCCATCAACAGCCTCTGCTACACGCTTTACAACAAGAGACCGTTCTTCGTACGTAAGGAGCATTCCCTCACCGGATGTCCCTAACACAAACAGGGCATCTGACTTTCCACAGTGCCAATCGGCAATTTGTACTGCAGTATCATAATCCACCAGTCCGTCATCATGAAAAGGGGTGACCATTGCGGTAATAATTCCTTTAACTGCACACTTTTCCATCCCGTTACTCCTTAACTACACCGCACTGACGCTCTATAAGGCGTTCATACACCTCAACTGATTTCCGAAGCTGATTCAAAGAGATGCACTCATCAGATGTATGGCAAAGATGAGGCTCTCCCGGTCCATACAACACGCAGGGAATATGAAGATCATTCAATATGAAATCAATTTCTGCATATCCATCAGTGATATAGAATTCAACATCATTTCCCACTATTTCGTTATGGATATTTTCAACCAGCCGAATAAAAGGGTCACTTGCACTAATTCTTGCAGGTTTCAGACCACGTTCTCTAATTGGTTCCCAATTCCAGTCAGGACGATCGATTGAAACCTGTATCTGCAGTGTTGGATCTTTTTTCATTACCGAACTTATAACCTGATCTATTCGTTCTCTCATCCCCTCAACCGTCTCTCCCGGAGAGATCCTGCAATCAAGTGAAATTTCACAAGAGTCAGGAACATTGTTATAGGCTGTTCCTGCCTGAACGATTCCTACATTCACGGAGTTCATTAATGAACCTGGTACGTCATCATAGGAATGAGAAGGAAACTCAATGTCGAACAATTCCTGCAGTAAAGGAAGTGCTTTCTGAACTGCATTTACTCCCAGCCAGGGCCGACACCCATGAGCAGCTTTCCCTTTTACGGTAAGTTTAAGCGGGAGGGTACCTTTGCAGCCTACAACAGCCCGAAGATTGGAAGGTTCGGTAATAACTGCCGCATCTGCCCGAATTCCGGATTCCACTAACTTCATTGTTCCTCTATGTTCAGATTCCTCATCAATGACAGCTGCTACACACACCGGTTTTTCCAATTGTATTCCTCTACTCTGTAGAAAAACCAAAGCGGTTACTGCCGCGGCAAGCCCACCTTTTTGGTCTACTGTTCCGCGCCCATATATATAATCGTCGTCTGTTTTAGGTATAAAGGCCTTTTCCATATCCAACGATGGAACAGTATCCATATGACCATGGAGTAACAGTCCATAGGCTCCTCCCTCTGCGGGAAGATCCCCGTATGAGATAAGAACATTGAACCGGGTATCAGTACAATACTGCTTTTCAGCGTTAAGCCCACGTTCCCTGCAGTATTCTACCAAATAATCACCAACTGCAGCCTCGTTACCGGTGACACTTTCAATACTTACCAACTTTTCGGTTAGCAGGACAACATCCGGCAGTGTATTACTCATGCAGTAGTCCACCCGTTACGCTTCCAGAAATCGGTTGCCTGATCCTGACACTGTTCACGAACTGCCTTCTCATCAAGTAGTTGGTGAACTCCATCTTTCACTATTAAATCTCCATCAACGAAAACACTCTTTACATGTGCACTATCTGCAACACTAACCAGATAGTTCCAGATATTTGCTTCAAACACTTTCACGGGACTGCTGTTTTCAATCAGAACAATGTCGGCTTTTTTACCGACTTCAAGAGTACCCAGATCGTCCTCTTTACCGATAGCCTTTGCGCCATTTATGGTGGCCATCTTGAATACATCTTTGTCCGGAAGTAATTCCAGCTCTTCATACCTTAGCCGATGAATCATCTGACAGGTACGCATAATTTCAAACATCGACTGTGTCATTCCATCAGTCCCAAGCGCAACAGGAATTCCCGCTGCAAGCAGAGGTACCATATTCGGCCAGAACCCGAACATTGCATTACTTACCGGTTGATGTGAAATTTTGCACCCGTATTTAGCAAGAATTTCCGGATCTCTAAGAATGTCCATGTAAGATGCATGAAAAAAGAGAACATCCGGTCCAAGGAACCCAAGATCCTCCAGCCATTTCACAGGTCGTTTGCCGTACTTAAGTGTTGAATCAGTTGTATGATATCTTGAGTCGCTTAAATGCATCATAATTCCACAACCGTGTGTATCAGCAGCTTTTCTGACCATTTGCACTTGTTCCGGAGTAACTGTGTAGGTCGTATGAATCCCTATTCGACCCTCAACCCGTCCCCCTTTTTCCTTCATTGCTTTGAAGAAATTGAGGTTCTCTGCAAGTCCCAATTCAAAATTCTCATGACTAAGCCTGCCGGTGGATTCAAAAGAGAGAACTGCTCTGATTCCACTCTTTTCTGCGGCTTCACCTGCTGCAAACAATGGACCGGGAAGAGCGTTCGGACCTTCTACGGTATCTGTAGTGGTCGTAAACCCGTGTTTCACATGCTCAATAGCATTTATCAGTGTTCCCTGTAGAACATCGGTATTATTTACTTTGTTTTCCAGTTTCTGAAACCAGAATCGCTCCATCCAGGAAGCAAAGGAAAAATCCTCTTCTGCAAACCCAGAATAAGGGATACTCCTGACCACTGCGCTGTACATATGATTATGTGCACAGACAAAACCCGGAATTGCAATTTTCCCATCGGCGTTGAAGATCTCTACATCTCCTTTATATTCATATTCGGACAGCTGATCCATGGCACCTATGGCACTGATTCTGTCGTCTGTAATCTCAATAAATCCGTTTCGGATCAAATCCTGCTCAACCTGCGGTGTAACAACCATGGTATTGGTAATAACTCTTTTCATCTGCTCTCTCCCAAGATTTCAATTTTCAGCGCCTCTTCCGGACACTCATCTATACATGCACCGCACAAATCACATGTCACGGCTTTATTTTCTGTTTCGTCCATAAACATCATTCTGCAGGTATCAACACAGATCCCACAACCTGTGCAGAGCAACGGATCCACCTGGACAAGTCCATCAATCCGGGTTATTGCCGCCTCTGGACAGACCTTCATACATATTGGATTCGGGCAATGTTTGCAGACCAATGTTGCAAGATCAAGACAACCGCTTCGATATACCCGTATCCGTGACTGTGCAGGATTAAAAGCTCCTGTATGATGTAAGGAGCAGACATACTCACAGGATCTGCAGCCTGTACAGGTAGACCGGTCAACAGAAAGATATCTTCTCATTTTCCTGCCCCCTGTATTTTTACTGCGGCTTCGTCCAATCCCAGTTTTTCAATCCGTTCAGGAGTTGGAATTCCGTTGCTTTCCCATCCTCTAAGCTGATAGTACTCATCCAGCATGGTGTCCTGCATCTCTCTGGTCATCCTGCGTCCTTTTGTAGGCCCATACTGCAGGGGTTCTTCACTAATCTTTTTCGGAAGATAATCATCCTTTCGTGAAATCCCGGCAGCCGCATTAAACAATCTGCTCAGATTCCATATCCTCTCTCCAATGGTAACAATATCCTCTACCGAATAATCGTGACCCACACACACCGTAAGCATTTCAGCAATACATTCATGATTAATGCCGATTCCATAGGGAAACTGGCAAATACCGAGGCATTCCTGCGCCGCTTTTGCATTTTGCTGTTCTGAAACAAACTTTGCTTTACCGACCATGCTGTCCCCGGGTTCCAGGACACCTGAAAACTCTCTTCCCAGTGGAAAACTCCGAAGATGACAGGCACCTCTGTCAGAGGTTTGATAGGCAAGACTCATCCCGGTTGTTGCCCGGGGGTCGTAACCAGCTATATCAAGTCCTTTAACTTCCGGTGCTTCCCCTTCCATATGAAGAAATTCAGCTGTAGCACGGGATCCGTTTGCGAGAATTTCACCAACTCCCTCTCTCCGGCAAATCAGTTCCAACAGATGCATAGCTTGCTTTATTAAGGGCATTTCCGAAGTAAAACCAAATACTGCGGCTTCAACAAGACCTCTTTTAACTGCATCAAAAACCAGACCTGCCACAGCGCCGGCTGATATTGTGTCTATCCCGTGCTGATTGCACATATAGTTTAAAGCCGCTATTCCATCAGGATCATCCAATCCGATATTGGGACCCAACAGGCACAGTGTCTCATACTCAGGTCCTTCAATCTCACCACCGGTATATACATCATCACGATATCCCTTTGAACAGGATACTGAACAATTGGCACAGGAGAGTCGTCTTACCAGTTTTTTATCCAAAGCCGCAAAGTTAATTTTTTCTGCCCCGGGAAACTCTTTTCCGCTAAAATTCCAAACAGGCCAGACACCCAGACTGCTCATACTATCCACATTGCCTGCCGTTCCCTTCTCTCGTGTTCCCGGCACCCAGGGGTTCGTTGCTATCCATTGAGAAACAGCTTTAACCTTACCGGGATAGAGCTCCGGGTTTGCAGGAATTACCGGAGTAGAACCTTTAACAGAAACAAATTTCAAATTCTTTGAACCAAAAACCGCTCCGGCTCCGCCTCGTCCGATGTTCCGGGAAAAATCATTTCCTATACAGGCGTAATGTACCATCCGTTCACCTGCACCACCGATAGATGCGGTATGGATTCGTTTATCTCCAATGAGGTCTGCAGCACGTTTTTCAGTATCGTATATTCCTAATCCGGAAAATTCTTTTGCATTAATAAACTTAACGGTATGATTATTTAGATATATTCCCGTAAGTTCGGTAGATTTCCCCTCCAGTATCAGCAAATCAATACCGCAGGACCGCATTTCAGGACCAAAGTGGCCGCCGGAACTGCAATCAAGGTAAATACCCGTTAACGGTGACTTCGTTACAAGGTGAAATCTTGAAGAAGCAGGAACTGTTGTTCCGGAAAACGCTCCTGGAGCCATATAGATTACATTATCAGGACCTAACGGTTCAGTATCCGGACTAACTTCATTGGTGAAATACCAGGTTGCCAAACCCTTTCCCCCAATATATTTTCTCAATACATCTTTTGGGATTTCTTCTGTCCGGTATGTTTGTGAGGTCAAGTCAGCACGCATAAGTGTTCCAGCCCAGGGCATATAATTCTCCTTATTTACTACAACTACAGGTTGTTTATTCAGATTCTATTTTTCCATCCAGTAAGGTCTTTTTGAATTCCAGGGAGCATTCAGAAGTCTCTCTGTTTCAGAACCGGCAGATTCCATAAGTTCATCCATAGCCTCAGAAGCCAGCATCAGTTCTTCAGATTCATTCATAGTTGTGACAACTTTCTGTTCCATTACAATTTTCCCATCGATAACAACATCCCTGACGTCACTGCCGTTTGCACTGTACACAATTTTTGGAACAACTCTGTTTTTTAGTATGAGATGGGGTTGTGTAAAATCAATAATCGTAATATCAGCCCTCTTTCCCACCTCAATCGAGCCAATTTCATCCTGCATACCTAAGACTTCGGCACCCTTTATTGTAGCAAGTTCAAGAGCCTGCTCAGCAGTAAAGAAATCTGCACTATGATGCTTTTGTTTCTGCAAATAAGCTGCAAGACGCATCATCTCAAACATGTCATACGTATAACTTCCCGCACCGTCAGTTCCCAATCCTACTTTAACACCGGCCTGCAGCATCTCTGCAACCGGAGCAATACCGTAACCAAGCTGTGAATTGGCCGCCGGGCAGTGAACAACCCCGGTTTTTGTCTCAGCCAAATCGTTAATTTCCCCTGGATTCAACCAGACGGTATGAATAAAGATTGAGTTCTTTCCGGTGAGTCCTCTTGAACGGGTAAATTCAACATCCCGCATACCGTATTTACTATAGGAAGAGGCCAGAATATCCTGCCATCCAGCTACATGTGTACACATTGGAATACCTAAGCGGTCAGCAACCTGTTTGGATTCAATGAGCAGTTCCTCGGAAGCATCCTGGGTGGAGCCGGCTCCTATAGCAGCTGTAAGAGTACCTTTATTGTGCCATTCATTATGATATTTGTGAAAATCTTCGAGAAGTTCTTTTCGGGAATGAAGCATAGTCATTTGGTCTTCACTTAATGATTCTCCGGCAAAGCTTTCATCCAGCAGCCCATAGACCATCTTCCCTCGTAATCCTGCTTCGTTTAGAGCTCTTGAGGCTTCTCGTATATTCTTAAAATCTGTGTGCATATACCAGTGATCACAAACAGTTGTGGTACCAGTTTTGATCATTTCCAGGGCGGCAAGTCGTGTGCTGCGGTAGGAGTGCTGAGAAGACATCCGGGATACAATGGGAAACAGGAAACGCCAATTCCAGGGTTCAAAATGCATATCATAGCCAATACCTTCAATTAAAGCCTGATAGAGGTGGGTATGGCAATTCACCAGTCCCGGAATAACCACGCAGCCTTTTGCATCTATAACCTTTGCTGCCTCAGGCAGAGCATCTCCTATCCCTACAATACGCCCGTTTTGTATTGATATATTTCCCTGTAAAATTCGACGCTCAGAATCAAGAGTCACAAGCATCCCATTTTTAATACAAATATCGAGCATGAGTATCCCCTTTTGCTGTTTGTATAAAACAAAGCAAGTTCTATGCCAAATTACTACCTGAGGTGATTTATAAGCTGATTTTCATCAGTAAGTAGGTAATTGTTGATTAGGTGGGGCTGTGGTGAGTTTTTACCCGCTGATTCAGGGCTCATTGTTAAAGGGTAAGCATAGTTGTTTTATCGCAAACAAAAATAATTATCATAATGATAATTATCAACGTTAAATAATTATCATTATGCAAATTTATCCGACTGGTTATCCGATAATTTCTGCCACAAGAGGCAGGCTTTCCGGTTGTTCCACCCCAATATGGATAGAGCGTAAAAACAGGTCCATGGCTTCCTGCTCATTTTTCATGTCATTTATATGGAATTCTGCTAAGGGATCACCCTTCTCCACACGATCACCGAGACGTTTTTTCAGCCATAACCCTACAGCGTGATCAATAGGGTCATCTTTTCTCTCTCTGCCCGCACCCAGCATTACTGTGGATATTCCAATCGAATCAGTTTCCATGCCTGTTATATATCCGGACGAATTAGCGTAAACCGGTAGAATTCTGATTGCTTTTGGCAGGAGATCCAGATTTTCACACACCCGGGAATCTCCACCGTGCAGCTCTATCATCTCCTGAAGCTTCTGTATCGCTGACCCGCTGGAAATCGAATTCAAAACGGCTCGCTCAGCATCAGGACGACTACTGAATATTTCACCCATTACGAGAATCTCAACTGATAGTGCTATGATAAGATCTTTCAGATCTCCTTCAGAGTCTCCCCGAAGTATCTCGATTGCTTCAATTACCTCAAGCGCATTACCAACTGCATTCCCGAGCGGTTGATTCATATCGGTAACCATCGCACGGGTCGGTTTACCGGCATGCATACCGATATCAACCATTATTTGCGCCAGTTTCACTGCTTCAGCAACCGTCGGCATAAATGCACCATTCCCCCATTTGACATCCAGGAGTATCCGGTCGCTGCCGGCAGCAAGTTTTTTACTCATAATACTGGAGGCAATCAGGGGCATGGTATCCACCGTGGAGGTGACATCACGAAGTGAATAGAGCTTTTTATCTGCCGGAGCCAGTGATGCAGTCTGCCCAATCACCGAAGCCCCGCAGGTGTTTACAATTCTGATGAAATCAGTCATTTCCTGATATACATTATATCCCGGTATCGACTCCAGTTTATCCAGCGTCCCGCCGCTGTGCCCAAGACCGCGCCCTGACATCTTAGCCAGCAGACCGCCGCATGCAGCTACTATGGGAGCGACCGCAATAGTAGTGGTATCGGCAACACCGCCGGAGCTGTGCTTATCAACCTTTATACCCTTGATTGCTGAAAGATCCACCTGATCCCCGGAATGTGCCATTGCTATGGTAAGATCAGCCGTTTCCCTGCTGTCCATACTGTTAAACCATATAGCCATACAAAGTGCTGCAGCCTGATCATCACCGACCTCACCAGAGGTATATCCCTTTACAAAATAATCTATCTCTTCTTTTGTAAGTTTATTGTTAAGTTGTTTATTTCGAATAATATCCGGAATCCTCATAATTTCCCCCTATTGTTATTCTCTTATTAAGAAACTTTTCAACACTAAATCCGACACATGGCTGTAAGAATCAAATATTCCCAGATTTTTTCCGAAACGATCCTTCTGATATGCCAATAACGGGGCATACTCCCGGGTATGATCTGTTCCCTTGAAACATGGGTCGCATCCATGATCAGCAGTTATTATTAGAACATCATGTGCTCCCATCAGGCTCTGAATTACAGAAAGAGTCCTATCGACAGTATCCACACAACGATAGTATCCTTCAACATCCCTTCGGTGCCCATAAAGCATATCGGTATCAACCAGGTTCACAAAAATCAGTTCATCATTGGCTGGCGCCTCCTGAAGTAATATTTTCACTCTCTCAAGGCAGGCTGTATTACCTTTGTCATGATAACTTCTGTTCAGCCCCTGCTCATTGAAGATGTCGCCAATCTTGCCGACTCCCACCGTACCAATCCCTTTCGCCTGCAGTCTGTCAAGCATTGTAGGACCTGTCAGAGCTATACTGTAATCTTTTCTCCGGGAAGTTCTCACATACTCATTATCAGCAGTTGTGATAAAAGGTCTTGCGATCACCCTTCCCACATGGTAAGCATCACAGATTTCACGGGAAATTTGGCATATTTCATAAAGCCGCTCAATGGAAATAACCGCTTCATTCGCTGCAATCTGGAATACAGAATCTGCAGATGTGTAACATATGGGCTTCCCGGTTCTCTCGTGCTCTTCACCGTATTCTTTGATGATCTCGGTTCCACTGGCAGCTTTGTTCCCCAAAACCTCCAGGCCTGTTTGTCTGGTGAAATCATCGATCAGCGTTTTTGGAAAAGACGGGTACTGTTCGGGGAATTTTGCAAAGGGTGTATCGAGAACGATACCTGCCAGTTCCCAATGGCCTGTTGTAGTATCCTTACCAGGCGATTTTGCCGCCATAACACCATAATCCGCTCTTGGATTATCTACAGGTTCACAACCAGAAAGGGTATACCCAAGGTTGGCACACGCGTTCCCAAGCCCCATTCCCCGCAGCGTCTCCCACTTGTTCCCCGGTATCTGTTCACATATGTGAAGAGCAGTATTTGCCCCTTCATCTCCATATCTTTCGGCATCAGGGAGTGCTCCGATACCAAAACTATCAATAACAATGATTATAACTCTCTTTTTCATAACGGTATCTCCCGCTAATTTAGTAGAGACCTTCAAGAAACGGCTGATCCAGATTCACCGGTCTTCGGTTATCAGCCAGCGTCTTCCGCATGTACTCTCTGTCCAGACCAAGTTCGTTCACAAGTTTCAGAAGAAGTTCCTCTGGAATAAGGTTCTGTTCGGCAAATAAATAGATCAACGCTTTCTCTGCAATACATGCAGGAAGAAGGGCGTTCATAAACACGTTGCTGTCCTTATCTTTTTCGTACCTTTTCTTCATGTGTTTATACAGCAGTGATTTTTCCATCCCGTTCTTCAAACGTTCAAGCTCTTCCTTTAGTGGATTAAAATCACCAGCAGCAGCAGCTTCCCCAAGCGGTTTCAGGGTAAAGTAGGTATACTCTTTTCCCGGAAGATAGTGATGGCTGTCACAGCGTGAACAGTAGTTCGGCTGAAGCGGATCCTCTTTTTTCTGATCTCCGCCAATAATGATCAGGGGATCAAAGAAAAGGGCCGGGCACTCTTTTCCACCTATGGTATAGTACCGGTAGGTATAGAATGAGTTTTCGAGACAATCCGGATGTTCACAATATGCAGTTAACGGTATCACATCGGTTGCGATATCCAACATGAGGCGTGCTGTAGAATTAAAGATATCTTTTCTGAAGTTGAGAATAAGCGTTGGGAAAATGTACAGGGTACCCCGTTCAAGACTATCATTTCTTACCACATAGGCCAGACGTTCGTCATAGAAAGAGGCTTCATCAATTATCCAGGTACCGACATCCGGATACTCTTTCAGGGCTTTTTCAAGTGCAAATGAGTCCTTTATCCTGGCAATATTTTCTCCACACTGAACATATCCACCCCTGTAGGCAAGGGCATCATCGGGATAATCGGGAAATCTGGCATCATCTAAAAGCGTCCTGAGAAAAAAAACTTTCCTTCGGTCTACACCATTTTGAGCAGTAATTTCTTTTATTGCATCACTTTTAGATAGTGCAACCTCTGCATCACGCCAGACTCTGGCTGAAAACTCAGTTTTCCCTGACCCCATTGGGCCAATAACCAGAACCCTCCGTGATGGTTTTGTGAAATCAAAATGTGTAAAAGCTTCGTGTACCTGGACTGTGGGAAATCCAAGACTCTTCAAAAAACTCTCTGTGTGGGTGCTTGTCTCAATATGTGCCATAACAATCATAGTATCCCATTTCAGAGGAAATAACTACTAAATTGTCACTACAAACTAATACAACATAACCCCTTGAAACAAGCAATTTATACTAATTAAACACCTAATAACCTGATTCGATTGTCTGACCTTTAATTATTTTTATACCGCCGCTTGTACCGAGTCTGGTTGCACCGGCATTAATCATGGCTACCGCATCATCAAAGGTTCTTACACCGCCGGCTGCCTTTACACCCATCTTCGGGCCAACAGTTCTTCTCATCAAGGCGATATGCTGAACGGTTGCACCATGTGTTGAAAAGCCTGTGGAGGTTTTTACAAAATCGGCTTCAGCCTTTTTCACAATTTCTGATGCAAGCACAATCTCTTCATCGGTAAGGAGGGCTGTCTCAATGATAACTTTTAAAATTATACGCTGGCCGCAGGCTCTTCTCACCGTACGGATATCATCTTCCACCAGTTTAAGATCTCTGGATTTAAGAGCACCAATATTCATTACCATATCTATTTCTGAAGCACCTTCTTCTATGGCATGCCGGGTTTCAAAGCCTTTGGCTCGACTGCTCATTGCTCCAAGTGGGAACCCAACAACTGCACAAACCTTTACCCCGCTGCCCCGCAGGTTTTTTGCACATCTTTCAACCCAGGTAGTGTTAACACAAACTGAGTAAAATTTATTATCTGCTGCCTCAGAGCAGAGATTATCTATCTCCGAAGCAGACGCCTCGGGTTTTAGTAATGTATGGTCGATGTATTTAGCTACATCTGAGGGAATAAGAACAGAATTACTATTCTCAACCATTTCAGCATTTACCGGCACAGCTACACTATTTATCATATTCTGTTCTTTCAGCTTTTCTACTATCTCTTTTGTAATTCTTTCGATTAATTCTTTTTCATCCATATTTATTTCCTTACCTTCTCTCTACAGCCATTATCTTGTTTATTCTGGCCCAGTGCCTGCCGCCCTCAAATCTGGTTAACAACCAAACTTTAACCATTTCACATAGTTCATCCGGGGTGTGCAGGGGGCCTCCGAGAGTTAACACATTTGCATTATTATGAAGTCTACTGTTTTCGATTGTTTTTATATCATAACATAGTGCAGCTCGGATACCCCGTACCTTGTTGCAGACCATCGAAGATCCAATCCCCGCACCATCAATCATTATTCCGCGATCCGTTTCTCCACCAGCAACACTTTGTGCAACCTTAACTGCAAAGTCAGGATAATCAACACTTTCATTTGAATAGGTTCCAAGATCAAAAACCTTGTAGTTAAGAACCGATAGATATTTTTTCAGTATCTCTTTTGAGACATATCCTCCATGATCTGATCCTATAGCAACTCTTAGAACATTGTCAGTCTGATTGTTTTCATTGAAGCTTTCTTCACTGTACATTTTTTTCCTCTTTCGACATATCCACTCTGTCCACAATTGCAGCTATTACTGTTCGTATCGGTTGTCCCGGTATTCCCAGCATTATCCCGGCAGAACCGCCTTCATCAATAATGAGAACTTCGTCCCCCATACCGGCTTGTACCGTATCTACTGCAACAATCTGTTTTCCTGTAAACTCCCCATCTGGATTAATAGGATGAACAATCATCAATTTTAATCCTTTAAGCTGTTCAATTTTAGCAGTCGCTACTACCGTTCCGGTTACTCGGGCGTATGTCATCTCCCCTCCTGATTTATCTGATCAATTATTCCTATAACCGCAGCATCTGAAGGATTGAACCAGTTATCCAGAGCAAGAGCTGCTTCTCTGCCCCCTTCGTATATTACAAGATCTCCTTTTCCTGCCTGGACTGTATCGCAGGCAACTATAGGATTCCCGCTATTCTGCATACTATCATCAAGAGGTTGTACAAGCAGAAGCTTTATTCCTTCCAAAGATTCCAGTTTCCTGGTACTTACAACCGTACCTGTAACCCTACCTATTTTCACATCAAAATCCTTTTTACACTATTCTAAAATAATCGATCAATGCACATCGTCGTTCTCTCGTAAACGTTCTGGCTCTGGTAAACCCTTCTCCCGTAGGGCTGGCAATTGTAAATGATGTGTATCCTGCACCTCCGAAACCCATACCGTTGAAATTAGATCCATTTTTAACAAAAAGAGAACAATTTATAACCTTCGCCATTTTAGAAAGTTTTGCTATGTTTAATGAGTGCATAGATGCAGAGTGACGAAATCCATGTTCACAATCAACAGCAAAATCTATAGCTTCATCAACATCATCAACCCTGACCAGGGGGATTACAGGCATTAACTGTTCCGTCCATACAAGGGGATGGGATTTATCCACCTCACAGAGAAGTATTTTTGTATCCTCCGGAACATTAATTCCGGCTGCCGCTGCAATTACACTTGCATCTTTTCCAACATACTTCTTATTTATCGCCCCTTCATCCCCTTTTCTTCCGGGCCTGTCAATTACAAGAGTGGAGATCTTCTTTATCTGCTCTCTATTTAGCTCATATGCTCCGAGTTTATGCATCTCCATTTTAAGCCTGTCTGCTACAGATCTTACCACGATAATTTCTTTTTCACAGATACATACAATATTGTTATCAAAACTTGAACCGGCAACAATGTCTTTGGCAGCTTTCCCGATATCTGCAGTTTCATCGACTACTGTTGGAGGATTTCCAGGACCGGCGGCAATTACCTTCTTAGTAGACTGCATGGCCTGGTTGACTACACCGGGGCCACCGGTGACCGTAAGAAGATCAATCATTGGATGTGTCATAAGCTCTTTCGCAGATTCAATTGTCGGCTCATAAATGGTAACTATTATATTCTTCGGCCCCCCGGCTTTAAGTATCGCTTCATTTAACAGACCAACTGCTAATACAGAGACTCTTTTAGCTCCGGGATGAGCATTGAAAACAACAGTATTCCCCGCTGAAACCATACTAATGGAGTTGTTCAGGATTGTCTCGGTAGGATTTGTACTCGGGGCTATGGCACCAATAACTCCATATGGAGCTCGTTCCGTCAACGTCAAACCGTGATCATCAGAAAAAGTAACCGGCTGGAGATCTTCAACTCCAGGAGTCATTTTTATAGCCAGCATATTTTTTTTAATCTTATCCTCATATCGTCCCATGCCGGTCTCTTCAACTGCAAGCCGTGCAAACTGTTCAACATTATCCTCTGCAATCCGGCGCATGGCCTTTATCATAGCTCTTCTGGTTTCCAGAGAGGTTTCCATAAAAATCTTATGCGCTTTGCCGGCCTCATTGATAGCAATATGTATATCATCAAAGACACCGGGAGTATTCCTCACACTATCGGATCCCTCCGAATCACTATCTGAATACTCCTTAAGGATATTTGTTACTATGTTTCTAATAGTATTTTCTTCAATTTCCACAAATAAACCCCTTAACATCACCGTGCGGTCTGGGAATAATCACATTGCTGCACAACTGTCCCTTATCTCTCACCAGAGTTACTGCCGAACTCATAGCAGCATCAACATTTCCAATGGTTCCGCTTATTTTCAACATCGCTTTTCCTCCGGATTCATTTCCGGTAACAATCTCTACTATATGAACATTTGCTTCTTTGACAGACCTGTCTGCAGCTTCTACAGCAGCTGCCACAGAATAGGTTTCCAGAAAACCTACAGCATCCCATTCCACTGGGGAATGACAGCTGTTTATCGAAGGAATAACCTGTTCATCCATGTTTGTAAGGAGAATATGATCAATAAGACTACCCCCCGCAACTTCAATACCGGCATCCATAGCAGATTCCACAGAAGCCACATCCCCTGTTATAATAATCAGATACTTTCCGGGATTGAGCACCTCTGCCTTGAGGATAGTTACAGGAGATTCTTTTACTACTGAGTCCAGGGTTTTGAACCCGTTTGCGATACTCGATAATTCGAGAACCCCAATTACATCAACATTCATGTTAAAACACTACCTTCCCATCCTCTTCTACTCTGTCCACTATTCCTATGATTACCGCATCAATAGGTTTATCTTTTGTAACTTCAGTCTGTCTGGTCGAACTACCCTGAGAGACAAGAACAAACTCGCCGGGAGCAGATCCAATAAGATCAAGAGCTACGATACCTGTAGTAATGTTTGATGCCCCGGTTTTTCCGGAAGGACTGCACGGCTCTACGAGCAGGTATCTGGAACCTTCAATTCCATCAGATTTTACTGCGGTAACAACGGCACCTGCTACTCTGGCCAGTATCATTTATCTATCCCGCTTTTAGAATAGACAGACTTGCCCTGGATGTCGAAACTGTCCACTATAGCGATAATTGTAGCATCACTGGGTTTCCCGGCAGTTATTTCTGTCTGCCTGCTGCTGCTTCCTCCTACAAAGAAAACAATCTCCCCTTCCCCTGCTCCGACTGCATCCATAGCCACAACAAAATCGTTCTTCCCTTCAAGGGTATTTACATCTATCTTCTCCAGAAGAAGAAACTTAATGCCCTCAAGTCGGATCTCTTTTATAGTCGAAACAACTGAGCCCACAACTCTTGCAAGTACCATCTATTTTTTACCCTTGTTTCTTCCCAAAGGGAGAACTGCATCCACACTTTCATGAGGACGGGGAATAATATGAACCGATATTACTTCGCCCACTCTTTCCGCTGCTCTTTTTCCAGCATCAAGTGCTGCCTTTACTGCTGCAACATCTCCTCTTACGATAGCTGTTATATACCCGCCGCCTATTTTCTTTGATCCTATAAAATCTATATTTGCTGCCTTTGCCATTGCATCGGAAGCCTCTACCATTGCTGCGAACCCCTTTGTTTCTATTAATCCAAGGGCGTTATCTGTTATTGCCATCTCTTTCTCCTTTATAATTGAGGCTCTTTCAAAAATACCGATTTTTGAAAGAGCTACCTACTCGTGAAGTTTTTTGAAGTCATATAATTATATTTGTCATATACAATTAAGGTATTCATCAAAAAACTTCAAAAGGTAATTTCCTTAAAATGAACCAAATCTTCTATTTGGTTTTATGAATTTTGAAATTACCTCATTCCCCGTCCGCTTATATCAGCCAGCCTTGATTCTACCGTTTCTTTACTGACCAGAACTTCCGATTCCTTTCCTGCAATATATATCCTTCCGTACTTTCCATATCCGGTCACATTTATTATATTTATATTGGAAGCTTTTTCTGCCTCATTAGCAGCATAGAATGCATAACCTGCCGGCTCTATTTCCAGAACAAACAGCGTGTCACCCCGGAGAACCATATTCCCATACCTAACCTTATTGATAAGCTGAGCGTGATGGTCACTGATATTTTTAATCAGCTGGCTTGTCATAATCCGCGGTTTCATCCGGTCTTCTTTTTTAAGATCCAATTCTTTGAGAATTGCCTCCCCGGCCTGTCTTGTATCGCCCTGGCTGTCAGAATGTACTTCCAGCAGGCCAAAAGATCTTTCTACTATCTGAATACCGGGAACAACCCCGGTCGATTTCAGGGCAATATCAGTAAGACGATTAATCTCTATACCTGGGGCTATCTCTACAATAGCACAGGCCTGTCCCGCAACAGGAAAGTATCCTTTTGAAATTGTGCACATGAACGATGCCATCTGCAGCTGTAGAGAGTCGATAAAATTATATGTTCTAAGATCAACAGTATTCATTATTCTACTCCCAATTCATTCAGGGGTAATCCCGCATCGACAGCAATATCGGGACGGGGAATAAGATGTACCGAAACAACTTCACCAACTCTTTCCGCAGCCTTACTGCCTGCATCAAGAGCGGCACGCACAGCTGCAACATCGCCTCTAATGATGGCTGTTACATAACCACCCCCTGTCTCCTCGTGCCCTTTCAATTCTACTTTAGCGGCTTTAGCCATAGCATCTGCAGCCTCAACCATTGCAGCAAAACCGCGTGTTTCTATCATGCCTAATGCATTTCCCTGTTTGTTTGCCATATCTCCTCCATAATATTGTTATATTTTTAACATTTCTAATCAATTATACTCCCTTACTTGTATTTGTCAAGAAAAATATTCACAATCAATTCTAAATAATACTATTTATATGATTAAAGGCATTTAAAACAACTTAGTTCAATCTATTTCTGCTGATTATAAAAAATCAAACCCTCTCTTTACATCAATATCCAAACTTTCATAACTAATATATTGTTAATTTTCAAACATATATATTCTGGTTGATTGAATTATAAGAATGTATTATAATATTTTAACATTTTTATGGATTGCTCTTATTTTTCTGTTTGTCTGAATAGAGCTTTTCGGAAAAAAAAGCAGCTTAAGGCATCACAATAAACCAGGAAGAGATACAATGAAGAAATCAGAAAGGCATTCGTACATACTCAATCTACTCAAACTGCACACGTTTTCTAATGTACAGGAGCTTTCTCAAGATCTGGACGTCTCTCATATGACCGTCCGCCGGGATCTTGACGAGCTTGCAGACCTGGACAAAGTCAAAATTCTTCATGGAAGCGTTATTCTTAATCCGGTAATGGCCGGTACGCCGAATGAAAGGCCGTATTCTATTATTACAGAGGAGTCGGTCCATATAGCAGAAAAACAAAAAATCGGTATTCTGGCGGCTTCTTGTGTTGAACCGGGAGATACTATTATAATTGATTATGGATCAACAGCAGAGTATTTCGCTAAAAACCTACCCACTGATATCCCCCTTACAATTCTCAGCTATTCTTTAAATATTGTTTCCGATATTGCCAGTAGAGAAAACTGTACTCTGATTTTTACCGGGGGTCTCTTTCACAAAAACACTCTCTCATTTGAAAGCCCGGAAGGTCTTGAAATGATTAAGAACTTTAGGGCGAACAAGGCTTTTGTTACTGCTTCCGGTATTGATCACAAGTTCGGAGCAACCTGTTCCAATTACTACGAACGTCCGACAAAAAAAGCTTTAATGCAGTCATCCCTTAAAAAAATCCTTCTGGTGGATTCTTCAAAATTCGGTCTTATTCGATCCGATTATTTTGCCGATCTTAATGAATTTGATGAAATTATAACAGACAAAGGGATTCCGGAAGAATACAAAGAAATAATTAAATCCCTGGGAATAACTCTGAAAATTTCCTGATATTTGACAGAATCTGTGTGAATTAATACATTTTAGCACAAAATAAAAAAGAGTATATAAATTATTTCCAGAACTACGACCTTTACCGGAGAAATTAAAATTCCTGTAACAAACTGAGTTAGCAAAAGAGTATTTAGAAAAGGAAAAGCTGTTTGATTCCGTTTTTCTGACCTGTTTACTGTCCCAAATTCCATCGGCGGAAGCTATCGTAAAGATCCTCACCAGCCTGCTTGCGGCTAAAAAAGTGTCCATACTCCCACATGATAGTCTTATCAACACAAAGGGTTCCGGCAGAAAATTGTCGATCGATACGATCAATGGGTGCAGTTTTAAACCATATTTTGGAACGATCATACCCTGAGGTTTTATACCCTGGATTAAAGGAAAATGACTCTATATTATTCCAAAACACTATATTCCTGGAATCAAAAACCGGCTGTAGAGCCTTATAATAAGCTGGAATAATCTCAGGGGAAATATCACGATTACACCCCACTCCGTCCTGCATGGCAAGGATATCGAACATTGGTCGGTCAAGAAACGTTTCCCAGAATTTCGCAAGCTGCCCGGGGGTACTTTTACGGGTGAAAAATGGTGACGAAAGTATAGGCAGATCGATTAAATCCTTCAATTTAGCGTAGAGATTGCCAAAAAAGTTTTGTGCTGCCAGCTGACGATCGGGATGAGCCATATTTTCATTATCAGCCTCATGCGAGATATATATCCCATCAATTATCCCTAGAGATCCATATTTTCCAATGAGTTCAGATAAAACAGTTGAATAAATATAGAGGTCGCGTTTCATCAGTCGGTTAAATTTCTCATTGTCGGCATTAAAAAAGTGATCACTGATCATACCGGAGACAAATACCCGCATGCCGGTCTCCCGGGCCGCTTCCATGAAGGGACTCAGCGAATCGTGTTCATTGTGTGTCTCAAAGTAGTCTGAGTGATAATAGACGGCACCATATCTCATAGTTCTTGCAATAATTGCCGTAGTAATCCCAGCCTCAAGCATATCAGAAAATTCTTCAACCCAATCCTCGACAGTCCATGGCAGTAAAATTTGATCTTTATGTGTAAGCTCAGAAAAATCGACAAAGGAGCCGGTTATTTTAGCATTTTTCATAGCATAGTCCTCACCTTAGTAATCCTGGCATATTCCCTGTTTTTCAATACAATTCCCCACATGATTCTTTACACGCTGCACTGGTTTAAATGCTCATTAATTACATAAAAGCTTATCCGAAACTACTTCTTAATCACTTTGATAATCCTAAACCGATATCTTCCTAGAATTTCAAGCCGGAAGTTTTTGCCCCTTCAATAAAATAGCGCTGTGCAACAAAGAAAATCAGCAGCGTGGGTATACTAAAAAGTACAGCCGCCGCCATCAGTAAATTCCACTCAACATGATGAGAGGCAAGAAATGCCTGCAGCCCGAGCGACAGCGTATAGAGCTCTTGCCTGGTCAAATAGATTAATGGTCCCAGAAAGTCAGACCAGGTATTCAAGAAAGTAAAAATTCCCACAGTTATTAGCGCAGCGGTGCAGAGTGGTAATATAATTGAAATAAATATCCGAAACTCGCTTGCTCCTTCCAGTTTAGCTGACTCTATCAGGGAATTCGGCATACTGAGAAAAAACTGACGCAGCAGGAAGATATAGTAGCCCCCTCCGATCCCTCCGCCAAAAAAGGCGGGAACTATCAAAGGAAGATAGGTGCCGATCCAACCCAGTTGTTTAAATACTAAATAGAGCGGTACCATTGTCACCTGAAAAGGGATAAGCATAGTTCCAATCATTATGGGGAAAAGTATTTTGCTTCCCTTCCATGGGATTTTCGACACGGCATATGCAGCAAGTGGTGTAGAAAAAAGGATTCCGGCAACACTGGAAACGGCTATAATCAAGGTGTTCACTGTATATCGGGCAAACGGTATCCGCCTGAAGACCTCGACGTAATTTTCAGGATGGAATATCGACGGAAGAAGAGTCGGGGGAATACTGAATGCCTCATTCAGGCTTTTAAACGAAGTTGATAAGAGCCAGAAAAACGGCAGGATGAATACCAGGCTCACAATCGAGACCAGGAGGTAAACAGGCCAATTTCTCTCCCACGTCCGTCTTTTTCGTATGGGGTTGGTGGTATTTTTTCTCACAAGTGATGCACTGTTAGTCGCCATAATATACCCACTTTTTTGATGTCTTAAAAATTACCAAAGTTATAACAGCGGTGATAATAAAGAGTATCCAGGCCATGGCTGATGCTTTCCCCATTTTCAGATAATTAAATGCATTTTGATAGAGATAGGTTGCGTAAAAAAGAAGTGAATTCAAAGGCCCCCCTACCGACTGGTTCAGTCTATCTGCTGCACCAGTTATGATGTACGCCTCGGTGAAGTACTGAAAGTTGATAATAAGCTGCATAATTATCTGAAAAAGTATTGCCGGGGTTAACAGAGGTAGAGTGATTCGAAAAAACCTTCTCATCGCCCCAGCTCCATCAATAGTTGCTGCCTCATAGAGGGTTACCGGGACATCCTGAAGTGCCGCAAGGAAAAGAATCATGATTGGTCCGGTTCTCCATGCTCCGATAATAATAAGTGATATTTTGGTATACCGCGGATCCGCGAGCCAGTTCGGTCCATGCAGGCCGATGCTTCCCAGCACCATATTCATAAGCCCGGTCTGCGGGTTCAGTACCCATATCCAGAGGAGCGCGGTTGCTACAATAGGGAGGATATAGGGTATATAGAAAATGGTACGAAAAAACGCGAGTCCTTTTATTTTCGTATTGAGCATGACAGCAGTCAAAATTCCAATACCAATATACAGAGGGCCCCCAACAAAGGTCATAAAAAATGTATTAGAAAGGCTTTTATAGAACAGATGATCAGTAAAAAGATTTCGATAGTTTTCAAACCCCACCAGCACAGGTGCCTGAAACATATTATAATTGGTAAAGCTGTAATAGAGGGATGCGCAAAGTGGATAGAGAATAAATAAGAGGAATCCTACCATCCAGGGAAGAGAGAAAAGTAAGCCATTTCTGGTATTTATGCTTTGTTGGATGTTTGTTTTCATGATTCCCTGCTCTTATCTCTTCTTCCAGCTTCTGGTTTCTGGTTTCTGGTTTCTGGTTTCTCACTGCTGTTCCAGTATTGTACCATACAACCGGGCATTTCTGCCCGGCTTGAATAGTATACTGCTATTAGTAGTCAAGTGCCTGCGTTTGTTTTTCTGCAGCGGCAAGGGCGTCGTCAATTGATTCGGTGAAAAGAATAACCTTATCAAAGGCATCACCAATAATCTTCTGATATTCCTGCTGTCCGTCGAATGCCGGGAAAATAGTTAGGTTTGGGCTTTTCGCCTGTTTTGTGAATGCGGCAAAGTCCGTTACATTGCTTAATGCGGAATCTTCCAGAGCTGAGATTCTAGCTGGAGTCCATCCCATCTGAGCGGAAAGTGTTGCCATCTGTTTGGTATCCAAAAGCCAACTCATAAAATCCCATGCACCATCTTTATTTTTTGCATTTGATGCGATATAAAAGGTTGATGCTTGTACCTGGCCGCCTCTGGCGAGTTCTGGTTGTCCTGCAGGATAGGGAATAGGAGCCACGTCGTAATTAAGATCAAGCTTAAGAACATTCTTAATGTGGCTGCCAAACCAGGGACCATCTATTCTTAGTGCCTGTCTTCCTGAAATGAAGGGATCTGCTGCAGACATATACCCACCGCTGGAGTTTATTGCAAGAACGTTATCGAGACCGAATTTTTCACGGTATGCAAGAATAAGATTCATTGCTTTTCGAATACCGCTGTTGTCAGGAGTAAGCTTTCCGTTAATGTCAACATAATCACCACCCAGGGCATAGGTCATGTGTTCTTTAAAGTAGATATCGGGAAAATCGGGAAATCCGAGGACGTTGATGGTTCCATCAACATCTGTCTCTGTGGTGGCTATAGCATACTCGAGAAGTTCTGCATCTGTCTCAGGAGGTCTGTTGTATCCGGCTTTCGCAAGAAGGTCTTTGTTATAATAGAGCATCATGAGGTTAACTGATACCGGAAGGGCATAGATTTCACCATCAACTGTTGAACTGGCGATGGCTGACGGCATAAAATCATCTATGTCGTAGTTGTCACGTTCGATATAGCTGCTCAACGGTTCAAGGATACCTTTTGCTGCGTATGCATTTGTCAGACTGGAGAAGGTGTCGGTAAGATCCGGTCCATCACCTGCTGCAATTGCAACCTGTATTTTTTGCTGATCGGGAACTGAAAGTCCTTCTACAATGTAGTTATCCTGCATAGTGTTGTATTGCTGGATCATTGTTTCTACATTTTCACCTTCTGTTCCTCCCCAGAGGTACCAGAGACTAACATTTTTGTTTTCTACAGCGCTTTGTTCCTGAGTTCCGGCAGCACTGAGTCCTGCGATAAGTACTGTGACCATCATCAGGATAAAAATAATTTTTTTCATATCCATTCTCCTTTTTAAAGTTTTTTGGTTCAACGTTGAATCAACTATACATCCACAATCTTCAGTTGTCAATATTTTTATTAGGATTTTTTTATCAGCCTGGTTGCTTCATTTGCATATACTGAGGCGAACTGTTGACAGCTATCCTGATATAGGTTACTCTTTTTACATAATTAGGTAAACGTTATACCATTTATCTACCAGGAGGACATGCTTATAATGCAGAATACTCAAAACCGAACCACCATTAAAGATATTGCTAAACGTGCAAATGTGTCACCAAGATCCGTATCCCTGGCTCTTAACAATGAAGGACGGCTCTCAAGTGCCACCAGAGAAAATATTCTGAAGATTGCTAAAGAGATGAATTATCAACCCAACATTCTAGCCAGGGGCCTGGTAAACCAGAAAACCTATATGATTGGGGTAGTCCTCCCTTATCTTACCAACAGCTTTTTTACTAATATTATTAGTGATATTGAGGAACGATGTCTGGCTGATGGATATGACATTCTATTGGGCAACTCTTCGAGTACAATTAAATCCGAAAAGGGTTCTATTGAGCGGATGGTAAACAGGCGGGTTGATGGTATTATCTGCTGTCCGGACCCTCGTTATTTCGAATTCTACAATAAACTTCTGGAGACTGGCATCCCGCTTATCCAGATAATGACTCACATTAAGGGAATTGATGCAAAATCACTGCTGGTGGATGATGAAGAGGGTGGGTTCCTTGCAACAAACCACTTGCTTAAATTAGGTCATGAGAAGATTGGTTTTGTTTCGTTTCATGAAGATTATTATAAAGAAATACAGCTTCGAAGGCAGGGCTTCAGAAGGGCTCTGGTGAAAAACGGTATCTCTCTGGATCTTGAGCGTTTTGAAATGCCATCTGACCTCACAATCAAAGGGGGGTATGATGCGGCTGTAAAGCTTCTGCAGAAAAACCCTGATATTACTGCTATCTTTTCCTCAACTGACCTGGCAGCATTAGGAGTAATTGAAGCCTGCCTGGATGAGGGAAAACGGGTTCCTGAGGATATTTCAGTAGTGGGTTATGATGATATTGATTTTGCCAGTCTGCAAATTCGCTACCCACTGACTACGATAGCTCAACCAAAAGATCAAATCGGAGCTCTGGCTTTCGAAATGTTAAAGAGTTTAATAGCCGGAAATCAGCCTGAATCCATACTCCTGGAACCGGAGTTGATAGTAAGAAAAACTACAAGACAAAAGTAAAACATACCAGATATTTCTTTAAATGGTACTTTTTCTTGATCGTACTAGCGCCGGAATAGTTACATAAATTCCTGATCCGTGTATATTTGCACTCAGAACTCTGAATCCATATAACACCGCTTAACTAACTTGAGAATATTTACTGCATACCCATACCAATTCAAGCCTCCCATCTGCCGCATTTGTGAAACAAATGCAAGACCAGCAATCTGATCCCGCCCTCCAGCAAACCCCTAAGTTAAGCGCGGCCTTGCCGCGCTTAACCATTGACCAAATTCACGACCCCCTATAAGCTCCTGATATTATGATATTAGAAAAAATAACCGACCAAATGTATTGGGTAATCATTGCTGTATTGGCTTTGAACCTGTTCCAAAGAAAATACCAGAAACGAAGCCGCCGCAAACGGACTGCAACACTTATTGTAGCCAGCCTCGTTCTTCTGCTCGATGTCCTTTTCGTGCTGATTCTTCAGTTTCAGCTTCCACAGTGGCTGGGGGTTTCGGCAATCATTATTCCTCTTGCTGTTGGATATGTATTTAGGGACAAAATTCTTATCTTTAAGTTTAAATGTCCTGAATGCGGAGTAAAACTCTCCCTGAATGAGACCCTGTATTATGATGACAACCTCTGTGCAGTTTGCCATAAGGACCTTCATCCGGAACTGTACAAGCAGCCGGAAATTGAAGAGCCTGAATTTGAAGATGAACCTTCAGAGGCGCGAAAAGTCGAGGACATTGACTGGGATGAGTGGGAACCACGGGAAACTGCAGTAGTCTGCTATGTATTCCGCGGGGAAGAAGTTATGCTTATCCACAAAAAACTGGGATTAGGTAATGGTCTTATTAATGCTCCCGGCGGAAGAATTGAAGAAACCGAGACAGCTCTTGAAGCTGCTGTACGTGAAACTGAGGAAGAGACAGGAATTACCCCTATCGATCCTATTCAGGTTGGAGTCTTGAACTTTCAGTTTATTGATGGATACTCCTTAAAGGGATATGTATTTTTTGCCTACGACCATACCGGCGAAATGAAGGAAACTGATGAGGCTGACCCATTCTGGGCAAATGTAAACAGAATTCCCTATGATAAAATGTGGGAAGATGATCAATACTGGCTGCCTGAAACCCTGAAGGGAAAAAACATAACGGGTGAATTCATATTTGACGACAGGACCCTGCTCAGCAAGAACATAGAGAGTTTTGAGCGTTCAGAATAAGTAGACGGTAAAACAAAAACAGTAACCAACTCTGGTGATCTCCAGTAAGATGTTATACAATTTACTATTATTGTGTTATTCCATAAAAAAGATGTTGCTTTGAAACAAGGTGTACAAAACGTTCTTTCAACTTTAGGAGGCCGTCTTGGCGTATTGCGTTAAATGTGGTGTTGAACTTGATGATAAACTTGAAACCTGTCCTCTGTGCGGTATTCCGGCCATTGATCCGGAAACGCTTAAACCGAAACAAATAAAAGAAGAGAACCCTTTACCATTTTCCGGGATTACCTCCAGAGAAATATCAGAAATACTTACTCAGCCAATAATGCACAGGATTCCTCACAAAACTGCTGCAGTTTTCTCAATTACCATGCTGATTCCCGTAATAACGGTACTTTTAATTGACGTCTTAACTAATAATGCAGTCACGTGGTCTTTTTACCCCATTCTCTCAGTACTATATGTTTGGATATCTTTGGTTTTTCCTTTCCTGTTCAAAACGGGAAAACGGTTAAATTTTCTTATTAATTTTACCGTTGCCTCGGTGATATTCCTCCTGTTAATGGACGGGTTTATCCCTCCGGTCTCCTGGGCCTGGTATCCAATTATGAGCCTTCTCCTCCTTTTTATCATAATTACAACACCCGCATTTATAGGAAAGAGATACACTTTCCCCTCAATAATTGTGTATACAGTAGCAACAGCTCTCTTCCTCTGGTTCCTGAAATATCTTGCCGGCGGACAGTGGTTTCTGACTCTGGCTCTTCCTTTAACACTTCTCACCGGTGGACTGGCGCTTCTGGTTAATGGGATTAATACTCTATTGATAAAGGGGAATCGCCCGGGACACAAATACACATTAGCTGCATCTGCCTTCGTAGTACTTGCGGGGCTCTCTATTGGGATTGATATAATTTGTACCTTATATATTACCAATCGATCCTTTATCGATTGGTCGTTTTATGTATCTGGAGCGGCTCTTCTGGTTGCAGTCTTTCTTTATGTTGCCGGAGGAAATGAGCGGTTCAGAAACCTCCTGGAAAAGAAATTTCACGTATAAATCAAGACTCTTTACAAACCCAGCTTCTCCCTTATCACATCCCCATAACGTATTTTCTTTTCTTTATTAGGTACATTTCGTTCTTTCGAGTACTTTTCATTAACCAAAACCTCTGCTTTTCTTAATGCAGCAGTTCCTGGGTCTACTATACGAATCCCAAGATGTTTCTCAAGTTCATCCCGTTCTGCGATTACTGTTGTGGATCCCAAGACAATAACTCCTGCCCCGGCAGCCGCAGCCGCCTCTCCTGCTTTACATAAGTTTTTAAAAAAGGTTTGAGAATCTGTTTGATCCATACCTTTCTCTTTATCTGGATGATATACATGCATTCCAACACTCTCTACAGAACTGATTGAACCCAAAAGATCATAAGCTGCCAACTGATTGGTTATCATTCTCTTCCAGTCGTCATCCAGCGCAAGTATAGAAATCCTCTCTTCAGGATTCCCATTATAAGCCTCTTCTATTCCGGCCTCCAAAGCCCCGACAACAGGAATACATACACTCTGACGCATTTCTACAATTCCAGTATCTGCAGTACAGTCGATAATAACTGCATCGAAATTTTCTCTCTCTGCCGCTTCAGATTCCAAAATCATATAGACAGAAGCCCAGAAAAGATCGTATTCGCTATCCGTCAGCAACGGTCCACCCTTCAATTGACGGACATCAACAATAAAGCCAGTCCCTGCCTGTGACTGATAACGCCTGAGCCGGCGATTATGTTCGTGAGGGGTTAAGGGAATTGGTGGAATAATTGCTATTTTTTTCATTATTGTCTCCTGCCTGAAAAATAGTTTACATAAACCACGATAAAATGCATACAGCACTCTACTACTTATATTGACAAAGAGTCCGTTCATTTATATAGTAAAAAGCCGATTTAGGAGAGGTGTCCGAGTGGTCGAAGGAGGCGGTCTTGAAAACCGTTGAGCCGAGAGGCTCCGTGGGTTCGAATCCCACCTTCTCCGTTTTGATTGTTCTGCAATGTTGTCTGCAAGACTCACTGCAGTAGGATCGTTTTACAAAACGGATGAACACTTGATTTATTTGGGTGTCTTCCTGCGGGAATCGGAATGGAATTATTGGAGAGGTGCGAGAGCGGTTGAATCGGGCTCCCTGCTAAGGAGTTGTACCCTAACCG
>JABMQR010000277.1 GCA_013202335.1 Bacteroidota bacterium | reverse complement strand
GGATCTTCCCTTCCCGGACTAATGGTTACCTCTGGAATTACCGCATGTTTACATGCGGTAATTCTTTATGTCGGGCAGGGGTAATCGTTATTGGCAGGTGGTGGAAACTTTAGCTGGCGGGGAACAGGTTATCCGATTTTATTTGAAGATATACCGTGTTTCCCGTCAGCATAATTCAGACTATAAGTAAAAACCATAGCAGTAATATAATTAAAACTCATGAAACATGCTAAATCAGCACCAAGTACATAAGCATACCCGGGCTAGCTATAATATTTCTGAAACTTACTTTTCAATTTATCAGGCAGAGTTACTCTGATTTTCCCATCTAAAAGTAATGGATCTATATACTTTCGTAAAAAATAGGTGGGGGCTGAAAACCCAAATCTCTTTGCGAGCTCCTCCCTGGTTCGCGGAGTAGAACAATATTGAATTATTTCTTGTTCCATATCAACATCTTTACTCTGATCAGTTCTTTTAATATAAAAAACAACCGTAAACACTCCCCTTTTATCAATAAAAACAGGAGCAGGCATACCTGCCTTATTTAGCTCTACCCGTATGGTAGGAATACCGGAGTAACGATTTTCAGTATCAATCATAATCTCCAGAGCTCCTGCAATATATGGATTCCTCGTATCTGCCGATACCTTTCCCAAATCATCTACAGTTATTCTACCGTACAGCCCCCCTGGATTCTCAAGAACTAATCTATCCTCATACATAATCAGACGCACCGGGGAATTTTCTGTATGCATACTATAATCTCTGTGAATTAAGGCATTTAGTATGATTTCCCGGACCGCTTTTATAGGATACTCTGGTTTGTCTGCACGTCGACCTTCTTCTGTTACGATAGTTTTCACTCTCATATTTCTTCGGACAAAATTTAGTGCGCCTTCTATCATCTGCGGAATTGAACCCTCAATGCGCTTATTATCTACAAAACGTTCGCCATCACTGCCAAGATTTCCAATTTCTTTCCCCCGAACCACCATTGCGGTAATACTAAGCTGTGGAAAAAACTCCTGTGGATATTCGCCCAGCAGTAGTAATCCTGCTAATGTGGGAGCACCATTTTGATAAATACCCTGGGTCTCCAGTATTCGATCGTTTTCAAGATTCATTAAATTACTTTTTTGCCTGCGCAGCTGAATCATATACTCTGTTACATTGTCTATTGAAAGATTCTCTCTCTTTGCCCTATCAATAGTTCGAAGCTCATCATGAATTCTTCTCTTGAAGGCTTCAAAACTATAGATTTCATACTCTGTCATAGGCTGATCGGAATCACCTGTACGGATATAAGATCCGCGCAATCTTCCTGCACCTTTATAAAAACAGGGTTTGGCATACATATCACATTCAGCTATTTCTGCACTAACCACTAATGATTCATGTATCCTGGTTACAGTAAATAGTGGTCGTACTACCGGTTCCATCTGCAAAGATTGCTCCATCACTTTTTTCTGAAGATCCTGAGCGTCATACACACCCACCACTTCATAATCGGCTTCTTCATCAATGCCAAAAATAATTATACCACCATTATGCTGATTGGAAAAACTTGAGAGTGTGCCGTACAATTTTGAGGGTGTACCACCTGCTGCCTTCTTAAGTTCAATATTTTGCTTCTCACATTTTTCAGAGGTAATTTTTTTCACTAATCGTATAAGTTCTATTTCTAACATCATCATCCTCCTACTTTTCTTTACAAGTATACAAATCTTTTATGCAAATTACAAGTATTTATTTAAATATATATCTTTTTATTAAAATTTTTACATTTTTATGAAATTTTTATTTGCATTAAATAAGCTTGGCTACAAGTACTGTTTATTCCATTTCACAAACCAGTTCAAACCAGATAAACCCTGAAGCTCTTTGGCAGCCCAGTTGCATACTTTTCAGTCCATCACAGTTCATCGAGTGTACACAAATCACGGTCACGGAGAAAAATCTTCCCAGTTTCCAATAGTCTCTTCACATGGCTAGTAGATGTATGTAATGCTACCGCACAATACTTAATGGTCTCGTATTGCTCTGTCTTCCCTGATCTTTCCCAATACACTACTGGTCTCTTTGCCATGGCACCTTCCATTCTGATAATACGGACAACTCGGAGTAATAGGGAACCTGCACTTGTCTCCCTCCTGATATAAACACTTACTCATCTAGCTCAGCCACTCGGACGCACTCTTACACTCAATTCCTACCTGATTCGCAATTAACATCTCCAAAGCCTGCCCGGATGAGGGACAATCTGTATGCACAATCGCCACCCCATCACACTGGAGCATCTGAATAATATCTATCCTCATTGCAGCCTGCCAGTTCACATCCTTACTGTTGAACATCGCTGCAGGGTTAAATACATGATGTCCTGCCTGTAACAGCATATCAGCTGTCTGGGAAAACTCCTCCATGTACTTCTCGTTCTTACTGATCGGTCCACATAGATACAATCTCACTTCTTTCTCCTTCAAAACTGTGGTAGTTCCTTATGCTCTAATTTCACATAGACATACATATCCTGAGTTACTGCGGTATCCGCATGTCCCAGGTCCTCAGAGACCGCTTTCACAGGCTGTCCCTGAGCAATCATCATTGTGGCAAAACAATGCCGCAACCTATTCTTACCTTCTGATAGCCTGCGACACCATCATCGCCTGAATCATCATCGCTACCACCTGCTCCCCCGGCATCTGGGGCTAAGCTGCAAAAATTGAAAAGTCGTAAGAATGTATGCATTGATTATCTCCTATAAAAAGTCAACCACAAGCTTACTTACAAGCCCATAGATGCTGGGATTACCCAGCCTTATCGACATTTACTGCTGCCGACTGCATTTCACTATATTGCTTCGAGAATGCCATCTTTATTGGATCAAATGGTTCTCTACTGGTTAATATTGCATACACAATAGTACTCATCTTCCGGGCGGCAGCGATGATACTTCTTCCACTGCCTTTGTATTCCTTCATTTTTCGGTATTTGCTCATTATCCGATAAGCCTCAGTTTGCTTTTGTAGCCGTATCATACCCATAACTGCCTGTACAAAAGCGGTTCTCAGTTCTACCGGCCCCCGCTTGGTAATCCGTCCATAGTGTACTGTCTCATCAGAAATCTGCACCCAGGGGACTAACCCAGCATAAGCTGCATACTTCTTTGCACTTGAGAATCGGCTAATCTCATCGGTAAACGCTCGTATCGTTGCCGCTCCAATTGGTCCAATTCCAG
>JABMQR010000276.1 GCA_013202335.1 Bacteroidota bacterium | reverse complement strand
GTAGAAGACTTGCCAGTGATAAGATTGACACCAGTTGTAAATTCAACCGAGTGAAGTTTATTATTAATATCAACTACTCCAATCATTTGCAGATGACTTTTCATAAGCTTTTAACTCCTAACAATCTGTATATTGTAATAACATCAAGATCCTTTATGATTTTCACAAAATTTTCAGAAGCTTTAAGTGAATCTTTTAACTGACCAGAACATCGTAATTCTGTGCTTAGAACTTCTACACTTAAATCCTCATGTATAGAAATGAGCTTATTATCTTGCGCATATTGTAAACATTGGTTAGTCAAATGCTTATATTCGACTAAGCGATCAGGAAGACCGTAATAGTTTTCTTTTTTACGGCCAAATGAACTAAGAGAGCTACTGGCTATTGCTTTTTTTAACCAATTTTTCGTTTCATCATGTAAAACCAGTGGAAGAATAAGATAAGCGAGTAAAAGGTTTTTATCCTGACTATGATATTTATTATAGAAACCAATAATAACCGGTGTCAAAAAAAATGGATTATTATGAAGTTTATAAATATGCTTAATTGCTTTACTCATTTTCATCTCCTGGAGAGAGATCCCATATAATATCTTTTTTTTCATCGTCAGCCATATGTTGATATATTCCATTTCTAAATCTGCTTGGAGTATTTGAAAAATTATGAAAGGGCTGAACTGAAGAGTCAATAATACTATTATAAAATATCTTAGATTTCTTTATAGGATCATCAGAATCGGTAAATTTGAGCTTTGCATTTCGAAATTTTGGGATATAAGAATCAGCCAGTTCTTTCACATAACTATCATAGGCTTCTTTAGGAACCGAGTAATTGCGAGACTCAGAGAAAATCATATGCTGTGCCTCAATATACTGAGTAATTGCTTCATTTTTTATTTCATAATATTTGATATCTTCAATCTTATTAATGAAAAGATGTTCTTCCTGTTCCATTGATTCTATTTCTTCATTAGTAGGAGTTAAAATTTGTGGAAATATTTTTGTATGTGTACAGTACATTTCTGTTAAAGCCTGTCGTCTATCTGAAAATGTTTCATATGTTATTACCCATCCATTAACCAAAACAGTTTCAGGGCAGATAATAAACCCAAGTAACGAATAGGCATATAGATCTCTATTACCTTGGGGAATATCACTAAGTCTGATTGACTTGATTCGTTCATAAAAAAAAAATTTCTTTAAGTGAAGTATCTAATATTTTAAATTTTCCAAGAATAGCCAATCGTTTGTCTTTCCTGTCTTCTGCCATGACAAACTCAACAAGATCGATAGTGTCTTTATCCTTCTTTTTCCTTTTGAAGTATGTCTCCACCATATTCTCAAGGCTACTTTCTTTTTCTTCTGGAGTTAAGTTATGCCAATTCTTAAATTTTGTTCTTACACCAAATTCCTGAGTAGTTAAAAGTATAAGTTCTTTATATTCTGTTATGTCAAAATCATCTCTAAGCCAGTTCTTGAGAGTTTTCCATACATTCTCATGCATATCCGTCAAATTATCAGAATAATTTTTTATTTCAAACTGCTTTGATTCTGATATTGTAATATCACCGTATTTTTCAAAAAATAGTTTTTCACCAGGCAACAATTCAAAACAGGAATCTAATGCTACGTAAAACTGATATATTGTTCCTACAATAGAGGAAGTTGCATCTTGCGCTTGCTTTTTACTCATTAAAGCCCTCCTCTAAAAGCTTTCTGCAATATACTTTTCTTCAGTTTTTCCAAATCAGTAATTTTCTTTTGATAAATATTTTCAAGTTTTCTAGTTTTAGCAGAAAGTGCATCAAGATTTCTGACTATGTCCTGTTGTTGGTCCATTGAAGGAAAAGGAAATAATTTATCCTTAAATGTTCCCAGATTAATATTGTCTTGTGCACTTCCTTTGCCTAAAGTCTGAAGATGGGTCTTGAAGGATTGTAAAAGGTATTCTACATAATCTATATCTACAATTTTTTTATTTACGACAACCCCTATTACACTGTCAGGAAAACACGCTTCAAAAGTCAATACGCCTGTTTCTGCGATATTTGCAGCAATTGTGATGCAAATTGTTCCTTCTGGCCATAATTTACTTTGTTTTAAACCAACGTCATTATATGTCTGAGAATAATCTGTTATATAATGTTCACAATTTCTTATATCGCCTGTTTGAATGAATGGATAATCGCCACCATACAATTTCTTGTCATTACGTGGCCGATGTTTTGATTTACCTCTTCCAAAAAAATCAGAAATTTGTTCCAACGTCTTCTCTTCCCAACCATCACCCCTATTCTCAAACACTTCCTGCAAATAACTCTCAAAAAGATCCTTAGCATTTTTTAGATTTTGCTGGGCATTAGATTTCGCTTTTTCTATTTCTGCAAAAACTTTATCTAGAGTAGATACTATTCGTTTTTGCTCGAAGAGTGGTGGAATGGGGATTTGTATTTGTTTAAGTACTTTAACTGATGCAACATTTTTTATAGCCGCACCAATAGTATATTGAGCAAGACTTTCTTGAAACCCAACACTGTCCATCCAAGATTTTAAGTATTCAACATTTAATAGATTTGAAGGTGTCAGTTTTAGTAAGGCTTGATTTATAATTCCTTGTTTAATATTATCTGGAACTATTGCAACTTTCCCCATAGTTCCAGAACAACTCATTATTAAATCCCCTTTAAAAAGTTCAAACCGTTTCATTTCATAGAATTTATTATTATCTATAAAATATCGTATTTGTGAAAATTGATTATAAATAGCGTGCTGTTGTTCGTAAACAGCAAAACCGTTTTCTTTAAAGCAACTTTTCTTTAAGCTTCCTCCAAATGGACCTCTAACAAAATCACAAACATCCCCCAGCCTCTTAACTTCCCAACCCTTCGGTAATTTACTTTCATTCATCAGGAATCCTCTCCATACTCAGCACCATAAGAAGCACGAATCTCAATTCGCATAATCAGTCGGATATAAAACCATATCAAAAGGCTACACAGTGTGTAGCCTTTTTGTCTCACTTTCCACAAAACAGCTTGAACATCACTATAAAAGTTATTTCCCAGAGATAAATTCAAATTACTCATTCTCAATAACCTTACAATCATTACTCAAAAGATTTTCAGCATTCTTAGAGGTAATTATCGGCTTCCCCGTCTGCTTCTCAATTTCCACACGTGCCTTTTTAGCAGCAGTCCCACCTTTACGGGCAATATCTTTATTTTCATCCAGACCTTGCGGCTTCTTTTCTCTGGATATTTCTGTAGTAGAAGCTTCAGCAAGCATATTCAATACCAACTCAAGATTAGACATATTGTCCCGGACATCAGTTAGTTCTTTTCTAACTTCGATACTTTTTAGACGTTGATTAATCCACTCTTTTGAATATCCTTTAGCAAGATAAGTTTCCATAGCACGGTCAAAAGAGAGTTCAGGATCTTCCATTTCGTCAATTCGCTCGGAACCCACTTTTGCCAGCCATAGTTTAAAGGGCTCAGCTTTAGATGACGGTATAGACTGGATAATCCTTAAAATACCTGCTGTATCAGTCGCTTGAATTTTACGTTTTCTACCATCCGCAGCTATCATTTCAACTGGGGTACAAATTGTACCCCAGTTGGTATTTAATTCAGAATTACGGCTGCGGATTTTTTTTATGTATTGTTTTACATCTCTGCTTTCTGAGAGAATCTGAACGATATCCTGAACTGAAAAATACCACTTCTCTTGTTCTTCATCCCAATGAGTTCTTACAGATTGTTTCCCGAATAACTGAATTTTATTTTCTCTACTCATAACAAATCCTCTATAGAATTAAGAATGCTTTCACTCTCGTTATCCAAAGCTCTCATCTCTGCTAGAATCACTTTAGGATCTCTTAAAGGAGCCTCTTCCGGTGCATTGGGATTCTTTGCTGAAAGATCAAAAGTTGCTTGATCAATATCCTTTATTTCAACTATCCAGGAATTCTCACTTTCTGCTTTCGTTCTCTGCAGCTCAACAAAGTCAGCCAGATCATTTTCATTCAGGGCATTAGTCTTACCAAGATTTCTATCGAGATTTAGCTGATAAAACCAGGTCTTATTAGTAGATCGCCCTTTTTCAAAAAAGAGCACAACCGTCTTAACTCCTGCACCGGTAAACGTACCACCTGGTAAATCCAGAACAGTGTGTAAATTACAACTACGGAGCAGCTCTTTACGCAATGCAATAGAGGCATTATCTGTATTGCTGAGAAAGGTATTTTTAATAACAACACCAGCTTTTCCGCCAGATTTCAGAATTTTAATAAAGTGCTGCAGAAAAAGAGAAGCTGTTTCACCTGTTTTTATGGGGAAGTTTTGTTGGACCTCGGCCCGTTCCTTTCCACCAAAAGGTGGATTTGCCAAAATCACCGTATAGCGGTCTTTCTCCTGTATATCAGCAAGGTTTTCAGCCAGTGTATTTGTATGGATAATATTCGGAGCTTCAACACCATGAAGAATCATATTCATAATTCCAATAATGTAGGCCAGAGATTTTTTCTCTTTGCCGTAAAAAGTCTTTTTCTGAAGTGTCACAGTATCTGTTGTGGATAAATTCTTGCTATCTTTTAGATATTCAAAAGCTTCGCAGAGAAACCCTGCCGACCCTACTGCACCATCATAGATCGTATCACCAATTTCCGGAGCTACAACTTTTACAATAGTTTTAATCAGTGGTCTGGGGGTATAGTATTCACCGCCATTACGCCCGGCATTACCCATATTCTTAATTTTACCTTCATAAAGATGACTCATTTCATGTTTTTCTTTATGCGTTCTAAAACGTAGTTCATCAATATGGTTTATTACTTCACGAAGATTATAACCGCTCTGAATTCTGTTTTTCAGTTCACTGAATATCTCACCAATTTTGTATTCGATTGTATCGGGGTGTTCTGCGGTAGTTTTGAATTTTTTAAAGTAGGGAAATAGTTCTCTATTTACGAAGTCTACAAGATCATCTCCGGTTAATGCATTATGATCAATTTTACCATTTCCCAATTTAGGAGCTGCCCAGACCTTCCACTGGTATTCGGCCGCAATAATATTTGTATAAGCTTTTCCGGTTAATTCGGCAGCAGTCGTTTTGTCTTTCTCCAGATCATCAAGATATTTTAGAAAAAGTATCCATGAGGTTTGCTCTACATAATCCAGTTCGCTTCCGCATCCGGCATCTTTGTGCAGTATATCATCTATATTTTTAAAAGTTTGTTCAAACATATATTTCCTTCTTTTTCTTTGTCCACCATGAATAACAGATGCTCCTGGGACGTGGAGAATCTTATTCATTCATATCCCTTTCACTCTTCAATGGATAAGATAATAACATATAAAACAGACTGGTTTCCGCTTTTTTTAGTAATAGATCAAGATTATTCTCCATTTCCAACAAATTATTAAATTTAGATGCATTCTACAGATAAAATATTCCTGTAATTCCAAAAATAATTCATTGACTTCACTTTAGCTATAAACTATGTTGAAGCTACCGTTAGGTTCGGCTTTTGCCGATGAAAAGGGAAATGGGTGAAAAACCCATGCGGTCCCGCCACTGTGACGAGGGTGATTTGAGACTGTAGTATTTTACGATACTGCAAAAGCCACTGAGTGTTCTGGTGCACTGTACAGCTTAAACTTACAGGTTCTTACGTAGAACCCAATAGATGGATACAAGAAAGAAAACGAAACCATAGCCAGCTATGGTGATGTTTTCTGACGCAGTAGACACCTGTTGGCTACAAGTAAGAAGCCTATGCTTTAAGTTGTATAGTGCACTTTCCTCAAGATAATCTTGGGAAGGCGCCTTAAATCAATACCCCCCAGCCAGGAGACCTGCCAAACGGAAACCTGTATTATCCCGGGAACTGTAAGTTCATTCGGGATGGATCCACGGAGAATGGGTCGGGTGTGCAGACTCATACCCACAATTAAGTTTTTAAGCCTCATAGACGCAATTTAAATAGATTGTGCAGGTTGAGGCTAATCCGGATCAGGCTAATCAGATTCGGTGTGAGGAGAAATCATGAAAAGCAGAAGTCTCATTGTTATTGTACTTAGTGTACTTTTCCTAACGGCGGCAGCTTCACTATTTAGTGCCGCAGCAGGCGAAAAAATCAGCCAACAATCAAACACTGAAGAAAATTTTCTGGAATTTACCGATTCCTATGGTCGTGATGTTGTAATTACATCAAAACCGAAAACAATTGTTTCATTGGGTCCAAATGTAACAGAAATTATCTTTTCGCTTGGAAAAGGTAATAACCTTATAGGACGTACACAATTTTGTGATTATCCTGCTGAAGTTTCTTCCATAGAATCTATCGGCACTTTGCAGGAACCAAATATAGAACGCATTATAGAGATGAATCCTGATTTAGTAATTGGCTCAACACATGTTCCAATTGAAGCCCTTAATGCATTGCAGAATGCAGGAATTCCAACTATAGGCATCTATTATGATTCCACATTTGAGGGTGTCTATCAGACAATACGTGATTTTGGATTAGTTCTTGGTGAATCGCACCGTGCAGAAAAAATTATTTTCGATATGGGAATAACAGTCAGTGATGTTGAAAAACGGATAGAAGGACTTCCCAGACCCAGTATCTACTATGTTGTAGGGTTTGGTGATTGGGGCGACTTCACTGCTGGTGGAAACACGTTTATTAACCAGATGATTGAAATGGCCGGCGGTGATAATATTGCTTCTGATGTAAACGGCTGGTCGTATAGTCTTGAAAAAATAATTGAAAAAGATCCTGATTATATTATCTGCTCTCAATTCTGGGGTACAAAAGAATCATTTGAAACGACCCCTAATTATATGGATTTAAGAGCAGTAAAAGAGGGAAGATTGATTGCAATTGACAACAACACACTGGATCGACAGGGTGTAAGAAATGCTGAAGGAGTAAAAACTCTTGCCAAAATTTTCTATCCTGAAGTATTCGAATAATAGTAAAAAGCGGGGCAAAGATGAAAATCAATAAAACGCACTCTACAGCTTTTCATGCAACGCTGTATATTGTATTAATTATCGTTCTCTGCCTCGCGCTGCTTACCTTCATCTCTTTAGGCAGTGCAGATATTTCCTTCTCTGAAACCTACAGAATCATTGCAAATGGGATATTCTCAACTGACTTCCCTGAGGATATCAGCAAATCTCATATCTATATTATTTGGCAGGTACGAATGCCGCGTGTAATCATATCAATTTTGGTGGGTATGGCACTTTCGGTTGCCGGAGCTGTATTTCAGGCTATATTTCGTAATCCGATGTCAGATCCTTTTATCCTGGGAATTTCTTCAGGAGCAGCTTTTGGTGTTGCGTTGGGAGCAGTTACAGGGTTTATCATGTTTATTCCGGGAATTTGGGGGCTCCCAATCTCCGCATTCGCCGGAGCTATTACCGCAACTCTCATAATATATTTTCTTTCCGGCGGGATGCAGACTTCTACTTCAAGTCTGCTTCTTTCCGGTATAGCAATGAATTTTTTCTTATCATCACTTATGTCGATGCTTCTTTACTTTAATCGGGATAGACTTGAAAATATCATATTCTGGTCGATGGGGAGTTTTTCTTCAGCAAATTGGGATAAATGTATCATAGGATTTCCGATAATTCTCATAGGAATAGTTTGTATATTCTTCTTCCAACGAGAATTGGATTTACTGCTTATTGGCGATGAGTCAGCTCGATCAATGGGTCTCTCGTTAAAACGCGTAAGGATAATATTATTGATTATTGCAACCTTTGTCACCGCTGCAGCCGTATCTATAAGTGGTATCATAGCTTTTGTAGGGCTTATCATCCCCCATATCATCAGAATGGTTATCGGTCCAAAACATCGGATAATGCTTCCCTATGTAATCCTCGTTGGTGGTTTGTTCACTCTCTGTGCAGACACTCTGGCAAGAAGCATTTTACCAAGTTCTGAAATTCCGGTTGGTATTATAACTTCATTAACAGGTGCCCCGTTTTTCATCTACCTTTTAAGAAATAAAAGAAGAGAAATACTATGATTAAGACGAAAAATCCTCCAGCATCATCAGATTCGGCTGCCCCACTTATTGAGTTTAAAAACCTAAATTGGAGTTATGGTGATAACACCGTACTTGAAGGCATAAACAGTATAATAAACCATGGTGAGTTTACTTCAATTATTGGCCCAAACGGATCAGGAAAAACAACTCTCTTAAAGCATATCTTCCGACTGCTTCCACCAACTTCCGGACAGGTGTTTCTGGATTCTAAAGACATCCTCTCTTATAGCAGAAAAGCTCTTGCACGAGAAGCCGGATTAGTACCCCAAAATGAGAAAGGTCAATATCTGTTTACGGTAAATGATCTTATCAAAATGGGAAGATATGCGCATACCGGAAGATTCACCAGAGAGACAAAACATGATACGGATATAATCGCCGAAGCAATGGAAATGACCAGCATTATGCACTTGAAAGATAAAATTATCACAGAATTAAGCGGCGGTGAATTTCAACGGGTTATTATATCCAGAGCTCTGGCTCAGGAACCGCATATTCTGGCTTTGGATGAACCGACAACCTACCTTGATCCTCATCATCAAGTAGAAATATTACAGCTGTTAAAAAAGTTGATAGCAAAAAGAAATATATCAGTTATCTGCACCCTTCACGATCTCAATTCAACTCTTGCATTCAGTGATAGGACTTTGCTTCTTAATAATGGTAAAATCCAATTTGTCGGAACTCCTGAAAAGGTGTTAACAGCAGAAAATATAAAGAAAATTTACAATCTAAATGCCTTGATACTTGCAAACCCGCTAACGGGTAAATCCATGGTTGCTATTGATAGTTCCTTAAGTACCTAAAACATCAAATACTAATTAACTGACTCGAAAAGGGTGGGAAATGTCTCTCATAACTCGTTATCAGCAATAGTTTTTCTTCTGTATATTTGTCTTGAAGAAAATTTGTCAGCTAAATTGCATGCTAATTCTTATAGAGAGAAGCAGATACACCGGCTCTCTACCCACCCTTTTCGAGTCAGTTATAAATATTAAAAAGATGTAATCCGCCGAATACCGGCTTAACCGTAAAATAATCCTCAAGTGAAGAATTATTAAGCAGCGTATATAAAGATCTGATAACGCCTGAGTGAGTGGTAATCAGAATATTATCACGATCACTATCCCTGATAATCCCGTTTCTTAAATCATTAATGAATGATCTGACACGATCAACCAATTGCAGAAGGGACTCTCCACTACCACCTCCAGCTCTCTGATGTATCCAATCATTCATCCAGGCATCAACTTTCGGACCAGCGATCTCATTCCAGGAGCGTAATTCCCATTCACCAAAATCAAGCTCCAGAAGCCTATTATCAAAAATTGGTTCCTGATATAAAGAACTCATTGTCTCTGATGTATTGATTAAATTCTGCAGATCAAGAGCCAATTTTTTACATCTCCCCGATGGACTGGAATAAATCCTTGAGAATTTAACAGTTGGTAGTGATTGAAAAATATTAATCAAGTCGGTTTTATATGATTCTGAAAGAAGAACTTCACTTTGGCCATAACAAATGTGCCTGTCAATTTTAACTGCAGTATGTCTTAAACAATAAATGTGCATATGATAATTACCAAAATATAACTCAGCAATTCTGAAATTTGTTGTGAAGCCCCCAGCAAATCTCCGGTATAACCGCCAACTTGTTTATTAAAGTAAATTGCTGCTAATAACCCGGTAACGATTGATCCTGCCAGAATCAGCGCATTCCACCACTCCCCACTAAAATATATTGCTGCAGTACAAAGAATAAAACTAAATCCAACTGACCAGAGAGAAACGCCCTTACTGACAGGCTTCACTTTACTGGATAAATCTTTCCTCACATACGAAAGAATTCTAATAATTATCACAGGAGTAAATCTACTAATAATATGTACAAGAATATAGTAGGTATAAATTTCCGGAACAGGAATGCTTAAAAGAAGAGTAAATTTAAAGATAAGTGAGAGAACTGTTGCTGCAACTCCATAAACCCCTACCCGGCTATCTTTCATTATCTCAAGTTTTTTTTCTACATTGAGCCCGCCGCCCAGTCCATCTGCTGTATCTGCAAGCCCATCTTCATGAAAAGCCCCGGTGAGTAAGAGAGAAATTATCATTGATGCGACAATTGAAGGTCCCAGAGGAAGAATCTGGTAAAAAAGAAAGAGACTTAATGCGCTTATCCCGCCTACAATAAATCCTATGAACGGTAAATATCTTGTAGCCTTATTCAGCATAGTATCTTCATAAGGGATTGAACGCGGGATTCTAATTCGAGTATAAAATCCCACGGAAATAAAAATAATGTATAACTCATTTTTCAGAAATCTAAACATTTTCATCCCTGTTCGAGACATTTGCAGATGCAAAACTTGCCATCTCCGCTAAAAATGCTAAAGATGATTTCACCAGGGGGTAGCAAAGAGCTGCCCCTGTTCCTTCACCAAGCCTCAACCCTAAATTAAGAAGAGGTTTAGCCTGAAAATGTGTAAGCATTCGTTTGTGTCCATTCTCCTCACTAGTATGACTAAAAATACAATTTTCAACTACACCTGGATGCATAGCCTCAGCGGCAAGTAAAGCTGCAGTAGTGATAAATCCATCAATTAAAATCACCATTCTTTTTTTTGCTGCCTCGATCATTGCACCACTCATCATAGCAATCTCAAACCCGCCTAAAGCTGCCAGAATCCCTAAAGGGGATGAAACAGCAGCATGCTTTTCCAGGACAGATGTTAAAATCTCTTTTTTATGAGAGAGTCCGGCATCATCAAGACCCGTTCCCCGCCCTGCACTTTCCTCCGGCGAAATGTCCAAATACTTACTCATAAGAAGTGCTGCGGCAGAAGTATTACCAATCCCCATCTCACCAAATCCAATAACATTGCAGCCGACAGAAGATTCCTGAGCTGCCAGCTCGCGTCCCTTTGAAACAGCTGCAGCACATTGTGCCTCAGTCATAGCATATCCATTCAATGAATCATTGGTACCAAAAGCAATTTTTGCATCAATTAATCCCTCAATGTTTCCAAAATCAAAATTCACCCCTGCATCAATCACTTTCAGAATCATATCATTCTGTCGGCAAAAAACATTTATGGCAGCTCCACCTGAGAGAAAATTCATAACCATCTGCATGGTAACTTCCTGAGGAAATGGTGAAATATTATGTTTGGTTAACCCATGATCTCCGGCAAATACTAAAATGGTAGGTTTTTTCAATTCCGGTGATTCCGTCTGCTGTATCATGGCAATTTTTGCTGCCGTTTCTTCAAGAAGACCTAAAGAACCCGGAGGTTTCGTCTTATTATCAATTTTTTCCTTTACAATCTTTTCCAATTCCATTTTATCGCTCCTTTTATCAGCTCTTAATTGTTAAGGGTAGTCCGGATACCATTAAGAAAGTTTCATCGGATGTCCCTGCAATATATTGATTCATAAAACCCTGAAGATCTGCAAATTTCCTTGCTTCGGCATTCGCCGGGATGACCCCCATCCCAATCTCATTTGAAACTGCAATTATCGTGATATCTTTCCGTGTGAACGCATCCCACTCTTTTTTTGCTGCTGAAAGAACAGTATCCATATCATCCTGCATATCAATAAACAGATTTGTCAGCCAAAGAGTAATACAATCGACTACAACTACTGCTAAAGGAGGAATATTTGCCTGTGAAAGATGTGTATCTTCTTCAATAAGCTTCCATGAATCATCTCTGTCAGCCTGATGCCTTTTAACCCGTGAGGCAAACTCGGCATCAAGCACTCTTGCAGTAGCCAAATAATAGGGGGAACTGCTTAAATCCTTTGCAAGCTTCTGAGCAAAAGAGCTTTTCCCTGATCTTTGTCCACCTGTGATAAAAATAATCTTTGCCATCTTCTGAATTCCCCTTAAGCAGCAAATAAATTCTTAACTGAGGCTATTCCAATAAATCTTCGATTTATGAAATAGCCTCAACTGTCTATCAAAATCCATCCAATCATACTGTATCTGTAATTTTTGATAAACTGCTTTTTGAGAGCAGCTATAAAAAGTACAATAATTAGAAATATAATATATAGACAACATCTAACCTGAAATGTAGAGTAAACGCGGCAATTCCTTAGGAATTGCCTTTTTAAGTTTGCAAAGCAAACTTTTAACGGGTAAATTGGAGGATTTAATGCATGGTGGTAATATAGAGGTAATTGCAGATAATTTTAATATTGATCCTAATAAAATCATTGATTTCAGCACCAGCTTGAACCCCCTGGGTTTTCCTGACTACACACGCACTTGTGTGAGCAGCACACTTGAAAATATTTCCAGATATCCTGATCCAAATTATACTAAACTAAAAAATATCATTGCGGATTCTCACTCTGTGCAGCCGGAAAATATTGTATTGGGCAATGGGAGTTCAGAGCTTCTCATGACTCTTCTGTCAGCTCTTAAACCAACACAAGCACTTATACCTATTCCCTCATATATTGATTACTTCAATTACTGCAGATTGTTATCTATTGAAGTCAAATCGTTTCCACTATCACCTGAAAGTGATTTCACTATCGACAAACACAAATTCAACTCAGCACTAACAAGTCAACCTGTAAACAGTATTGTCATCATTGGTAATCCTAATAACCCTACAGGGAAAACTCTATCATCAACTTTCCTATATGCAATGTGTAAAACTTTTCCCAATCTGATTTTTTGTGTCGATGAGGCTTATCAGATGCTTAGTTCATCTAAAACTGAATTATCTGATTCACCCCCACCTCCCAATCTAATCAGAATACTGTCTCTAACCAAAGCGTTCTGCATACCTGGTTTGCGTTTCGGTTACATTGTTACCTCTCAGCATATTGCTGAAACTATCAATAAACATCTTCCCTGCTGGAATATAAACTCTATAGCAGAATCTCTGGCAAAGGAGTTATTACTTGATAAAGGGTATTTACAAAAGAGCATCATCTACATTGAAAAAGAAAAAGAGTATCTCCTTAAAGAAATGAACACTTTTCCCGCTATAAAAGCATTTGGCAGTGAGGCAAACTTTATTCTTTTCAAAACAATAGGGAGAACAGCTGAAACAAATAATTTCTACACAGAATTGCTTAAAAGCCATAATATACTGCTGCGAAGGTGCACAGATTTTCAAAATTTGGATGATGGTTATTTTCGAATCGGAATAAAAACGCACAAAGAAAACGAGAAATTCATACTTGCTTTAAAGTCATATTATCATATACCAATAATGCATTATCCCAAGCAAAGAAAACCTGCTCTCATGTTTGCAGGGACATCATCAAATGCAGGAAAAAGTTTGATGACGGCTGCATTTTGTCGGGTTTTATTTCATGAAGGGTATAAAGTTGCTCCGTTTAAAGCCCAAAATATGTCATTAAACTCTTTTGTGACAAATACCGGCGGTGAAATTGGACGTGCGCAGGCATTACAGGCGCGGGCTGCAGGCATAGAACCAGAAGTACGAATGAATCCTGTTTTACTAAAACCCAATAGTGATACAAAATCACAAGTTATCATCTGGGGAAAACCCTATCAGAATCTTGATGCTCAGAACTATTATGCCGCCAGAAAATACATGAGAACTCAAGCTCTTCAGGCGTATGATTC